>JAJPXA010000168.1:0-1764 GCA_021205715.1 Bacillota bacterium | reverse complement strand
TTACTATGCGCAGCGTTTTTTTGGATATTTTTACGGTTTTGGGTATCTTTGATATATCGTCGTCCATAATCACTATATCCGCCGCCTCTATCGCCGCGTCGGAACCCATACTGCCCATCGCTATGCCTATATCCGCGCGCGTCAGAACGGGCGCGTCGTTTATTCCGTCGCCGACAAACGCGAGCTTTTCGCCCGAACGCTCGTTTTGCAAAAGCGCCTCAACCCTTGCAACCTTGTCGGCGGGCAAAAGCTCCGAATGAACCTCGTCTATACCGAGCCGCGCGGCAACGGCATCGGCGCTTCCTTTTCTGTCGCCCGTGAGCATAACGGTCTTTTTTACGCCCATACTCTTCAGCGCGGCAACCGCCTCCGCCGCGCCGTCCTTTACGCTGTCGTCAATCACAACCGCTCCGAGGTATTCGCCGTCCGAGGCTATGTATACCACGGTTCCCGCGTCCTCATAAACGTCATATGCCACGCCGAAGTCCTCCATCAGTCCGGCGCTGCCGAGAAGAACATCCCTGCCGTCAATTTTTGCGCGTATGCCGCGTCCGGCGATTTCCGCCGCATCTGCGGCGCGCGTCATATCGAGCGCATTCGCCGTTTCCGCGCCGGCTGCGAATGCGGCGCGTATCGACGCGGCTATCGGATGATTCGAATATCCCTCACCCAATGCCGCAAGCTCCAAAAGCGCTTCCCTTGTTCCGGATTTGCATACAACATCCTTTACCTTAAATTCACCCTTCGTAAGCGTTCCGGTTTTATCGAAAACTATCGTTTTCATCCCCGAAACCGCCTCCAGATAATTGCCGCCCTTTACCAGCACGCCTATCTTAGACGCCGCGCCGATGCCGCCGAAAAATCCCATCGGCACGGATATAACCAGGGCGCACGGGCACGATATAACGAGGAATATGCACGCGCGCTTTATCCACTCGCTCCATACCGTCCAATCGCCTATCGCGCCGCCCGCCGCGCCGAGTATCAACGGCGGCAAAACCGCAAGCGCCGCCGCGCAAATTGTGACAACAGGCGTATAGTATCTCGCAAAGCGCGTTATGAAATTTTCAAGCCGCGCTTTTTTACTGCCCGCGTTTTCGACAAGCTCCAAAATTTTCGCGACTGTCGAATCGTCAAATTCCTTTGTGGTTCTTACTCTCAGCGTTCCGTTTTTGTTCACACATCCGCTTACTATATCATCGCCCGCTTTAACCGCGCGCGGCACGGATTCGCCGGTAAGCGCGGCTGTGTCGACAAACGACTCGCCCGCCTCGACAATGCCGTCAAGCGGCACGCGCTCGCCGGGTTTTATTACTATTATACTGCCCACCTCGACATCGTCCGGGTCAACGCGTTCCAATCCGCCGCCGCGCTCGATATTCGCGTACTCGGGACAAATATCCATCATATCGCTTATCGAGCGGCGTGATTTTTCGACCGCGCAGCTCTGGAACAGCTCGCCGACCTGATAAAACAGCATTACCGCCACCGCCTCGGAATATTCCCCGACGCCGAACGCGCCGAACGTGGCAATCATCATAAGGAAATTTTCATCAAAAATCTGACCGTTTTTTATATTCCGCGCCGCCTTGAAGATAATGTCGTACCCGATAATCAGATACGGGATTACAAAAAGCGCGAGCGTTACCGGCAGCCAAAAGGCGGTAAACGCGCCCGTTTTCTCCGCCGCAAACAGCGCCGCGAAAATTACAAACGATATTATTATCCGCGCAAGCATACGTGTTTGTTTCCTGTTCATCGCCG
>JAJPXA010000098.1 GCA_021205715.1 Bacillota bacterium | reverse complement strand
TTATTATAATACTATATATAGTATTACAATATTGTGACAACCCCATAATAAAGGATATGATTTCTATGAATACCATAAATTTCAACGACTTTTTCAGCAAAAACAAGGACAAAATAAGTCAAATTCTGCCCGTGTCGAGCGCGTATTATCCCGCGGGCGACAACCTGTACTACGAGGATGTAAGCGAAAAAATAATGATTTTAACCAAGGGCGCGGCGCGGCTTTTGACCGTTGACCCGAACGGAAGAAGCGGCATTGTGGAATTTTTCGACGAAAACTCGGTCATTTTAAGCTCGCTGATGCGCTACAGCGGAAATATCACCTATATATTGAGCTTCACCGAGCCGTCGACCCTAATGTCCTTTTCACCGGATGATTTTGTCAATATAAAATCGCATACAGACATATTCGGCGAATTTTTGAGCGCGGTTATGGCGGGCATAAGCGATTCCGCGGTCAAGCTCAACATCCGAACCGCTATAACCGCCTGCCGCACCACGCGCTCAAAGCTCGCGGAATATTTCAATTATATGCGGCTCAGCACAAATTCCGTGCGTTTTAAGATACCGATAAGTATGTCCGAGCTTGCCGACTACATCGGCGCCGACCGCGCGGCAATGCTGCGCGAAATCAAAAAAATGCAGGACGAGGGACTTTTAATCTCCAAAAACCGACATATCACCCTCCTCGTCTGACCCGCCGCCGCACAAAAAAACCGCTGTTAAGCGGTTTTTTGTCGGCATTGCCGTTTTTATTTTATCGAATTGTTGTTACTCCGTTGTTTCGTAGTCAATGTAGACATTGTCCATAGCGAATTTTCCGTACTGCCATGTACCGGAGAAATACATTCTGTCAAGGTTAGCCGCTGTAAGTTCGGCTGTACCCGACGCCAAAACCTTTCCGGCGCTGTTTGTCAACGTGTAGTCCATTGTACTGTTCTCAAAATCAAGAACCGTGTCAACAGTCACAACCGTTCCTGCGGCAAAGCCGGAAACCGCTGTTCCGTTGAACGACGAATTTCCGCCGGAGGTGTTTACGCTTATAGTGAATACCGCTGTGTCGCTGGAATCCACAAATTGCAGAGTTACCGCGGCTGTCTTGCCGTCGCTTCTTATCTGATAAGGTTCAATGTCAAAGCCGAAGTAGAGCTTTGTTTGATCCGAAACTCCCAGTGATTTGTTATATGCGAAAGTGCCGTTGTCGCCGTTGACACTGCTGCCAAGAACCAACACTTTTCCGCTTCCCGCAGCGGTCATTCCCGCAAACGATGCTGTATCGCTTGAGGTGTCAAGAATCGCACCGAGAGAGCTTGATGTTGAATCGGTTATCCATTCGCTTACGCTTGTAATTTCCGAGAAGTCCTCATAATATTCGGACGCGTATACCTTTACCGACGCAGTCGCGCTTACGCCGTTTATAGTCGCGGTTACGGTTACGGTGTCGCGGAATGACGCCGGAACGTATTCCTCGGTTACGGTTACAACACCGTCCACAACAGTTATGCCCGTCGTATCAGTCGACCATGAAGCATCGGAATTTGTTACCGAACTTATCGGAACGCCAGACGCGTCCTGCGCGTCCTCAATACTCATTGTAACCTGATTGCCCGTAGCCGCCTCAATTGCGGAAAGATCCTTGCTCAACGAGAAGCTCGCTATATCGTCAACACCGGCTTCTTTCACAAACGATGCTTTAAGCTCCGTGTCGCCGCGAAGTCTGAACGAGTATTCCGCATCGGAGGAAACAAGCGTCGAGCCGTCATACCAACCCATAAACACATAACCGTCATTGGCGGTCGCCGTTGCGGTTACCACCGTGTTAATCGTAAGCTCCTCCGTCTGCGACTGTATCGCGCTGTCCTCTGTAACCACGGTAAGCGGCTTCATGCCCTCAAGCGAATCCCAAACCGTTACCTTGCTTTCCTCGGTAACATCCACCGTTTGGCTTCCCGCCTCCGTAAATGTAAGCGGTGTCGTAGTTACGCTCTCAAGCGCGCCGTCATCATCATACGTTGCGGATATAACCGTAACCGTGCAAGCCTTATCCGCGGGAACCGTTGCCTCGGCATCCTTGTATTCAAGTGTTATCGTCGGGTCTTCATCCGCCGCAAGAGAAACGAGCGACTGTGTTTCCACTTCTTCCTCGGTTTCTTCGGTTTCATATGTCAGCGAAACGGTACCCATCTCCTCATTCAGCGACTTCACCGTAGCCGAATATGTCGGGAGCTTCTGATCCTTTAGCTTTGCTACCGTAAGGTTCGCAACCTTAACGTCAAACGCCACCTTGCTGCCGCCGAACATAAACTGCGTAATAGTTGACGGGCTGACATCAAGGCTTGTTGTATCGTAATTGTCAAGCGCAATTGTCACGGGATCGCCGCCGCCAACCGTTACCGTTGCCGTTGCCAAATCCATATCAAGCACGTATTTTACATTTGTAAAACCTGTTGCCGAAACTGTGCCGACTTCGATTCCCGATGCCGTCACAACGCCGCTTTCGCCTACCTCAAACAGCTCGATTCCCTCCGAGCCGCCGAGAGTTTGGCTGCTGCTGCTTCCATGTCCCGTAACAAGGTTGTATGTAAGTCCGCCGCCCGAAACAAACTGCATATCCGCGGAAATTACATATCTGCCCGTTGTTCCGATTGCAGTATCTAAGGTTCTGTCGTAATAGAACGAGCCGTCGCCGCCCGCCGATTTTTTGCCGGTTGAGGTCAGCTCTACATATTTTGTTCCGTCGGTTGCTTCATTAAGATAGCTCGTTATAACAGCACTGCCTATCTGCGTCCAGCCGTTATAAGATGAAAGTTCATCTGTCGCGCCGTCGTATGTCGCGCCGTAATAATCGAAGTCCTCATATCCGTCCGAATCCTCATTCATGAGAAGATATGTTTCAATATCCGTAGGCGTGTATACAGCCGAGTAAACCGTGCCGTCCTCTACAACCGCAAGTCCGTCATCGGTATCGGCAGCTTGAAGAACAACCGCCGTATATGTGTCTGTTTCGCCGAGTGTTACATCGGTTGTGAAGTTCGTAATTTCCTGCGTACCGTAGCCGGTTGAATTATCAACTTGATCTATCGCATATATTTTGCCCTTTTCGTTTCCGTCCTCGTCGTACACGGTGATAACGATAATGCCGTAGGTCGAAAGCTCGGTTTCCGCCGCCTGTGTGGTTACCTTTGCGTATGCAGCGTAACCGTCCTCATCAAATTGAATATCGTTAATCACTACAGGATATTTTTCCGTAGTAGGCACTATATATGTAGGCCATGCCGTTCCGCCAAGACCGCCCGTTGTGACGTCCTCGGAAACCAATGTCGGCTCCTCATGCGTTGCACCCTCCGCAAAATTCGCAAGAAGCGGCTCCAATGCCGGATAGCTTTCGGTGTCCGCGTTTTTATAGAACAGATACGCGAGATTTTCCGCGCCCGTGTCATTCGGGTGGGTTGTGTCCGCGCCGCCGCCCTTTGATGTCTGGAAATAGAAGTGCGTTAAAAGATAGTTGTTTTCTACTTCCAAGCCGTTTAAAACGCCCGATGCCGACTGCTCCGCATACCATTCAAGCGACGGTGCGTTAAGGTCAACAAACGCCACGTTTGTTATTGTGGATGTTTTATCTTTCGCAAGCTCTGTTTCCAAATATTCTTCCGCCGCCGATGTGTCGTCATTGTCGTATGTGGAAACATAGTATGCCGCCGCGTCCTCGCCGCTCCAAAGCATTAAATCAACATACGCCTTTGCGGCTGTCGCATAGCCCTGAAGCGTCTGCGACCATGTGTTTGTTTCGGAATCATACTGGCTTGCCTGTACTCTGTCTATAGGTCCTACCAATATAAGCGTTGCGCCGACTTTTTTACACGCTTGATAATATTTGTCAATACATGATAAATATCCCGCTACCTTGTCATCCTTATGGTTGTGACCGTATTCAACGTATAAATAGTCGCCTTCCTTTAAGCGGCTTGTAACAACGCTGAAGTGAAGTGAATCAGCCGCGTTAAGTCCGCCCTCGCCCTCGTTTACCATAGCGATTGTCGAGGGAAGATACTTTGTAAGTCCCGTGCCGACACCGGTGTAGTTCTGGAGCGGGAAGAACGGCAAATCACCGCCGCTGTCCGTTACGGTCGAGTCGCCGAGTACCCATAATACCGGCGCGGTTTCAACCTGCTGAATTTGCAGTGACAAAAGCGCCGTGTTCTCACCGAGTACGCACACGCTTAAAACTCCGTCCGCGATTGTTCCCTGCGGATCTGATTTCTGATAATATACCGGAGTTACTCTTACGGTAAATTCCGTTTCAACGGTATCGCCCGCCGATATGGTCTTTTCCGTATAGAGCGGATGCTTTCTCTCGGTGTAGAGTGATGCCGTCGCGCTCTTGCTCGAATCAAGAGTTGTTACCGTTGCCTTTACTCTGTAATATGTATCATCGGTTACTTTCATTGAGAAGCGCGTCGGATAATATTTGTCGCCCGCGTTTTCATAAATATCCTCGCCTGTCGAGCCGATACCGCCGTTTGCGCCCGCTTCAAGGGTTATTACCTGCCCCTCCTGCTGAACGAAGCCGTCGATTCTCGCTCCGGCAAGCTTGTAATCGTCCTCATTTGTGCCGATAAAGCCGTAATCGCCGCTTTCGGTATAGTTCCTGGCCGGCGTTACAAGCGTGTAATCCGCGTAATCACCGCGCGGTGTCGTTCCTTCCGCGCCGAAATAAATTTTCCACTCATTAAGAACGGTGTCGCCGTCAACAAGCGCCGCATAATCATCCGCGCTTGCCGTAATCGGCATTACGGCATAGCTTGCCGCCACCGCGAGCGTCACCGCGCCCGCCAATGCTTTTCTTAAAAATTTCCTCATATCTTTCCTCCTCATTTTCCTTTCTTGCCTCTTATTGCGTATAGGCATAAAATATTAACTATACTATATCATAAATCGGCATCAAAAAAAAGTAATCGGCTTTC
>JAJPXA010000240.1 GCA_021205715.1 Bacillota bacterium | reverse complement strand
TCGGAATAGATAAAAACATCCGTTTTTATCTATTCTCTCCTTTAGCTTGCGTGAGTGGGCTTATTAATTTGTCGCCTCGCCCAATGATGTTCATTTGATTAACAGGTAACCATTACCTTAATGACCATAATATTTTCCAAATGCGAAACGACAGTTTCGCAACAAAGTTTAGGTCAAGCCTTTTTAAAGGCTTGCGGGGTTCGGGGCAGTGCCCCGAGAAAACATAAGCCCCTAAACAAAAATCCCACAAATCTGAAAGAGGAAACGAAATATGAAAAAATATTACGCTGTGAGGAACGGATTTCACATAGGGATATACGAAAGCTGGGACGACTGCAAGCGCGAGGTAAGCGGATTTTCCGGCGCAGAATACAAGAGCTTTAAAACGCGCGCCGAGGCGGTCGAATATATATCGGGCGGCACCGAAAGCGCCGGCTCGAACGAGCCCGTCACCATACCGCCCGCTTCGGCGGACGGCGCCGTCGCGTACTGCGACGGCAGCTTTGACCTTGCGACGCGGCGGTATTCATACGGATTGGTAATTTTTTGCAACAACGAGATTCACCGCTTTTCGCAGGCGTTCGACGACGCCGAAAACGCGGCGATGCGCAATGTCGCGGGCGAAATTGAGGGCGCAAAAGCGGCAATGCGCTACTGTGACGAAAACGGCATTAAAAATCTGACGCTTTACTATGACTACGCGGGGATTGAAAAATGGTGCACGGGCGAATGGAAAACCAATAAGGCGGGAACTATGCTTTACGCGCGGTTTTACGATGATATAAAGGAGCGCGTAAACGTCAGCTTCCGCAAGGTAAAGGGACATTCGGGAGATGTGTACAACGACGAGGCGGACGCGCTCGCAAAAAGCGCGCTCGGAATTTAAACGAACAAAAAAGAAAAGGAGAATACTTATGCCCGGATTTAAAACGAAAACGGAATATATCCTGCTGCCGAAGGATTTTGTCAGCGATTATATGTCGGAGGCGAACGGCGCTTATGTAAAGGTGTATTTATACGCGCTTATGCTCGCGTCCGAAAACAGGTCGGAGGAACAGCTCGAGGTGGCAAAGGCGCTTAACCTTTTGGAAAGCGATGTTAAAAACGCCTTCGATTACTGGAAAGACAAGGGACTTTTGGAATACGACGGCGCGGATATAGTGATGAAAACGGCTTCGGCGGGCACGTCGGACGGCAAAAAGAGCGCGGGTCAGATAGCGAAAATTATGCTCGAAAATTCCGACCTTTCGGGACTGTGCAATCAAATCATCCCGTCGCTTTTGAAAAAGCCGATAACTCCAAAGGATATGCAGACGGTATATTGGATGTACGACGAGCTTGGATTTACGCCGGAAATGATTGCGGTTTTAATCGAATACTGCGCGTCAAACGGCAAGGACTCGGTGCAGTACGCCGAAAAGGTCGCCGTTACGTGGAGCGAAAAGGGGTTAAACACCATCGAAAAAATGGAGCGGTATATCGAAAACGAAAAGAAGCGCAAGTCATATTTTTACTCGATACGAAAGCTTATGGGGATTTCCGACAGACCTTTGCATCAAAAGGAGGAGGAATATTTAAGAAAATGGAGCGCGGACCTGAATATGAACGAGGATATGGTCGCGCTCGCGTATGAATATTGCATTATGCAGACCTCAAAGCTGTCGTTCCCGTATATGGACTCAATACTCGAAAATTGGGATAAAAAGAACATACACGATGTCGAGAGCGCCGAGGCGGAGCATACCAACTTCCAAGGAAAGCGGAGCGAGAAAGGCTTCGACGTGTACGCGGACAATATCGACCACGGCAGTCTTGAGGAGCTGACGCAAAAGCACTCTTAAAACATTTGACAAAACGGAGTTTATGATATATAATAGACAAGCAAAATTCAGTAAATCAGACGGCCGCGGTCATAGAAATATGGCTGAGGAAAGTCCGGGCTCCGCAGGACAGGATGCAGGCTAACGGCCTGTGGAGGCGACTCTAAGGACAGTGCAACAGAAAATAAACGCCGTCTTTTTGGACGGTAAGTGTGGAAA
This sequence comes from Bacillota bacterium, assembly GCA_021205715.1. GTDB lineage: Bacteria > Bacillota > Clostridia > UBA1381 > UBA1381 > 12844. The sequence continues at coordinate 2,950 of JAJPXA010000240.1, read as the reverse complement.
TGTGCGGTAAGAGCGCACAGGGGCGATGGTGACTGAAGCCCCGTGTAAACCCCATCCGGAGCAACTTTGGGAAAATTAAGCTTGTCCGGCGTTTTCCCTTGAAAGGCGTGAACGCGCCGGTAACGGCGCGGCAAGATAGATGGCCGTCTAATACAGAACCCGGCTTACAGATTTGCTGACAAGGACGCGAAAGCGTCCTTTTTTGAATATAATTTTAAAAAACAGCTGACAAAGCGGAAATTATGCGGTATAATTGATTATAACAGCAGCGGCGCCCAAGACTGCGGGCAAATACGAAGCAAAGGATGATAAATATGAAAACCTTAAAAATTAACGAGCGCGACAATGTCGCCGTAATGCTTGACGGCGAGCTTGCCGGACACAAAACGGCGCTTCGCGATATTGCCGCGGGCGAAGATATTATCAAATACGGCTATCCTATCGGCAGCGCCGTGACGGATATAAAGTGCGGCGCGCACGTTCATACGCATAATATAAAAACAAAGCTCAGCGGAACGCTGAGCTACACATACAACCCCCGCCGCGCGGAGCTTGCGCCGCAGCCGAAACGCACGTTTATGGGCTACGAGCGCGGGGACGGCAGCGTCGGAATACGCAACGAAATCTGGATAGTGAACACCGTCGGCTGCGTAAACAAGACCTCAGAAATACTCGCGCGCGAGGGCAGCCGCCTGTACGGTGAAAAGTGCGACGGGATATATAATTTTCCTCACCCGTTCGGCTGCTCGCAGCTCGGCGGCGACCGGCTGACAACTCAATTGATATTAAAGGGGCTTGTAAATCATCCGAACGCGGCGGGAGTGCTTGTTTTGGGATTGGGCTGCGAGAACAATAACATAGCGGCATTCAAAGAGGTGTTGGGCGAGGCAGACGAAAGGCGCGTGAAATTTATGAACGCGCAGGACTTCGACAACGAAATTGAGGAGGGTCTGCGGCTTATAGGCGAGCTTGCGGAGTATGCCGCGGGATTTAAACGGACAGAATGCGATATTTCCCGTCTTGTCGTAGGTTTAAAATGCGGCGGCAGCGACGGCTTTTCGGGTCTTACGGCGAATCCGCTTATCGGCAAGGTGTCGGATAAGCTTATCGCCTCGGGCGCAAGCACAATCTTAACGGAAGTGCCGGAAATGTTCGGCGCGGAAACCATACTGATGGACAGATGCAAGAACGAGGCGGTTTTTAACAAAACCGTGAATCTTATAAACGATTTTAAGGATTATTTCACGCGTCACGGTCAGGTCGTGTATGAAAACCCGTCGCCCGGAAATAAGCGCGGCGGCATAACGACGCTTGAGGACAAATCGCTCGGATGCGTGCAGAAATCCGGCAGCGCGGATGTGTCGGACGTTATCGGAATCGGTGAAAGCGTAAAGACACGAGGATTAAATCTCTTAACTGGTCCCGGAAACGACATAGTCGCGGTGACAAATTTGACCGCTTCACTGTGCCATATGATACTGTTTTCAACGGGAAGAGGAACGCCCTTGGGCGCGCCGGTGCCGACGGTAAAAATTTCCACAAATACGGATTTGTACGAACGCAAGCCGCATTGGATAGACTTCGACGCAGGGCGCGCGCTAAGCGGCGATGATTTATCGGATGAGCTTATGGAATACATAACAGCCGTTGCCGGCGGCAAGCAAACCAACAACGAAAAAAACGGCTATCGCGAAATATCGATATTCAAGGACGGCGTTGTGCTGTGAGCACAATCGGACGCGGTTTCGCTTTATACAAAAAACAGAGGCGGCTTAAAAGCCGCCTCTGTTTTTGCCGCGTTTTACGGCGCGTTAAAATACCGCCCGCCGCAAAAACCGATTATTCTTCTATTAACACGGTTCTTGTGTCATCGTCCCAATCAACCGAAACGTCAAATTCTTCCATTATAAATCTAATCGGAACCATAGTTCTGCCGTTTCTTATCTGCGCGGGAACGTCAAGCTCCGTCGGCTCGCCGTCGACATATGCCGTGGTGCTGTTTATCGGAAGTATTATCTCTATACCGTTCATTTCAATTTCCGCCCGGTAATAGTCGCCGTTCCATTCGACATCCGCGCCCAGCTCCTCCGACAGCGCGCGTATCGGTATCAGCGTTCTGCCGTCCTCTATTACGGGGAATTGGTCGTCGAAATCTATAAGCGTGCCGTTAAGCCGCACCTTCGCGCCTACATACGGTATATCGTTATGGTAATATCTGAAAACGTGCTCTATGTATTCCGCGTCGCCGTATGTATCGTAGCTCCAATTGTCGGCGTAATTTTTCGCGTTTGCGCGCTCGCTTAACCAATCGTCGCCGACCGCTTCTATTATGCGGTTAAGCACCGTTTCGCCGAAATTGTACGCCTGCACCGTTTTCATATAATCGCAGTCGTATTTTATGAGCATATTCGAAATCAAATGCGCCGCGAACGGCACCGCCTTGGACGGGTCGAGCCTGTCCTCAAGCGTCCATTCCTCGCCCGTGGTTTTCAATCCGAATGCCGCAAACGAATTTTCAAGACTTTTTTCAATCTGCATAATTCCCCACGCGGGATACTCGCTGCCGTCCTCGCGGTAGCTTAAATTCCTGCCGGAGGATTCCTGCATACAAATCGCCGCGAGCAAATTCGGATCGACACCGTACTGCTCGCCCGCCGATTCGAAAATATCGGTATACTGCTTTACGCTGCTGCCAAGCTCCTCGGTGCCTATCGCAATGCCCTCCATACTTGTTCCGCTATGATCCGCGATCGCGCCGCTCGCAAATGCCGTGACCGCCGAAAAGGCAATCACGAAAGCCGACGCGATTGCCGCCGCCGTTTTTTTCATTTTATGTAACCTCGCTTGTTATTATTTGCCCTTAACCAAAAAAGTGTTTTTGCAAACACTTTTTACAGGCATTTTATCGGCCGGAAATGACTTTTTGCCGATATTTTTGATAATTATATGT
>JAJPXA010000044.1:1652-4993 GCA_021205715.1 Bacillota bacterium | reverse complement strand
ATAACCATTTACAAAGTCAAAGGAGTGAAAAATATGCAAATCACTATGCTTAAATCTAAAATTCACCGCGCGGCGGTGACTCAGGCGGAGCTTGACTACGTCGGGAGCATTACGATAGACGCCGCGCTTATGCGTGCCGCGGGGATATTGGAATACGAAAAGGTGCAGGTGGTCGATATCGATAACGGCGCGCGGTTTGAAACCTACACGATAGCCGGCGAGGAAAATTCGGGCGTCGTGTGCCTTAACGGCGCGGCGGCGCGGTGCGCTCAGGTGGGCGACAGGGTAATCATAATGGCATATTGCTCGCTTGACGCGGACGAGGCGGCGGCGCATAAGCCGCGCGTGGTTTTTGTTGACGGCGGCAATAAAATCGCGCGGATTTCAAATTATGAAAAGCAGGGCAGACTGTCAGAAAATTACGGCGAGTGAAGATTTTGGTAAAAACGGTAAAAATGCGGCGCGATTTTTCGCCTGTATTCGTTAAAATCGAACAAAAAGCCGCGCACGCGAGAAAAAGTGTTGACTTTATCGCGGTAAAGTGATAAAATATCAAGGTATTAAAAATATTTTCGGAGGTAAAACGATAATGAAAAAAATTTTGTCAATACTTATGGCGGCTTTGATGTGCGTTGCTATGGCGGCTTGCGGCTCGCAGAACGCATCGGAAACGAGTACCGAAAGCGATTGGGCTTACGTGCAGAACAAGGGAGTTGTAACCATAGGCGTTACAAATTATCCGCCGATGAATTATCTCAACGACAACGGCGATTGGATGGGATTTGACACCGAATTTGCTCAGGCGGTGTTTGAATCGCTCGGCGTCGACGTAGAGTTTGTTGAGATAAGCTGGGAAGCAAAGGAAACGGAACTTCAGTCGAAGAACATAGACTGTCTGTGGAACGGTATGTGCATAACCGATGAGAGAAAAGAAATGTGGGAGGTTTCGACCCCGTATATGTACAACACGCAGGCTATGGTAATGAAGGCTGACAGAGAGGCTGAAATTATGGCTGACGTTACAGGCTTGAACATCGTTGCCGAGGCAGGCTCGACGGGCGAGGAAAAGATTACCGGCAAGATGGATGACGACAGCGACCCGACAGTTGAGGTTAAGGCGCTTGATTATTTCGCAAACTCCAATTACACGGGTGTTGAGTCGATGGCTACCGCGTTGATGGACGTTGAAAACGGCATTGCGGATGTCGCGGTTGTTGATTCGGTAATCGCGCAGGGTATGATTGAGGGTGAAAACTCATCCTACGGCGACCTTGTTATAAATATGGACAACAAGTTCGGCGATCAGTATTTCGGCGTGGCGTTCAGAAAGGACAGCGACATTTGCGAGATGGTAAATGGAGCTATCGAAACGCTCAGAGAGAACGGTAAGCTTGATGAAATAGCGGCGAAGTACGGTCTTACAGACAGTGTCGCGGCGGCGGCAAACGCTCAGTAAATTGAACAAAATAAATAAAAGGTTTTCGTTTGTTCGGAAACCTTTTATTTGAATTTATGCCGTGACAGGAAAGGGATATCGATATATGAAAGAATGTTATTTTGCCGATTATACCGTCGGCGCGGACGCCTACGGCTCGATTGAGCGCGTATGCGCGCCGTTGGGACGGCGCGCGGTTATAATAGGCGGTGAAACGGCGCTTGAAAAATCCGCCGAAAAGCTTAAGGCGGCGATGAGGAATTTTGAAATTATTGACATCGCAGTTTACGGCAAGGAATGTTACAGGGCGAATATCAGCCGGTTGTATGACAAATATAAGGACAGCGGCGCGGATTTTGTTGTCGGCGCCGGCGGCGGAAAGGCTATCGATACCGCGAAATGTCTTGCGGATATGCTGGGCGTCGAGGTTGTAACGGCGCCCACCATCGCGTCGACCTGCGCGGCGTCGTCCGCGCTCGCGGTGATATATGACGAAAGTCACGTTTACGAGGGATTTTGGTATTTAAAACGTCCCGCGTTTCATTGCTTTATCGACACGGATATTATAATAAACGCGCCGGATATGTATTTCAGAGCCGGCATCGGCGACACGCTTGCGAAATATTACGAGGTTGAGTTCTCCATGCGCGGCCGCGCGCTTACATACCGTGATGAGATGGGACTCTCAATCGCGCGGATGTGCAATACTCCGCTTATCGCCGGCGCGGCGGGAGCGCTTGCCGACTGCAAAAAGGGTGCGATAAGCGAGCGCTTTGAAACGGCGGCGCTTATTATTCTGATAAGCACCGGAATGGTGAGTATGCTTATCGACGGCAAATATAACGGTGCCGCGGCGCACGCGTTTTTTTACGGGCTTACGGTGCTTCCCGGATTCGAGGAGAAATTTCTTCACGGCGATGTTGTGGGATATTGCGTTATGGTTCAGCTTATGCTTGACGCCAAGCCGAACGAGGCGAAAAAAATCGGTGATTTGCTGCGCGCGATGGGCGTTGAAACAACGCTTGCCGAGCGGGGAATAGAGGTAAGCCGCGAAAATCTCGACCGAGTTTTCGACGCGACTTTAAAGGATCCCGATATGGAGGTCGTGCCATACGAGATAACAAAGGATATGCTTTTCGACGCGGTAAAGGCTGTTGAGGAAATGTATGAGTAAATAGGGGAGGAAAATAATATGGACGCTTTACGGCAATTATTTATAGGCTTCGGCACGAACTGTATGCTGTTCGCGCTGACGCTTGTTATGGCGGTGCCGTTGGGACTGCTTATATCTCTCGGCACAATGTCAAAATTCAAGCCGCTTAAATGGCTTATGAAGACCATTGTGTGGATAATTAGAGGGACACCGCTTATGTTACAGCTTTTTGTGGTTTTGTACGCGCCCGGACTGCTCTTTAACTATCCGATTTCGTCGCGTATGACCGCGGCGCTTATCGCGTTTGTCATAAATTACGCGGCATATTTTTCGGAAATTTACCGCGGCGGCATAGAGAGCATTCCCAAGGGACAGTATGAGGCGGGACAGGTTTTGGGTCTTACAAAAATACAGATATTTTTTAAGATAGTGCTGTTTCAGGTTATAAAGCGCATAACTCCGCCTATGGGCAACGAAATAATAACTCTTGTCAAGGACACGTCCCTGGCGCGGGTTATAGGCATTACCGAGATACTGATGAACGCTCAGCGTTTCGCTTCAAGCGGCGTGATTTGGCCGTTGTTCGCGTCGGCGCTCTATTTCCTCGCTTTTACGGGGATTTTGTCGCTGCTGCTGGCGTATGCGGAAAAGAAATTGAATTATTATAACGGGTGAGGGTGATTTTATGAGTATATTAAAAATTGAAAATATGCACAAGAAGTTCGGCCGCACCGAGGTTTTAAAGGGGGTCGG
>JAJPXA010000044.1:0-1642 GCA_021205715.1 Bacillota bacterium | reverse complement strand
GGACGAGGGCGAGGTAATCTCAATCTTAGGCTCGTCCGGAAGCGGAAAAACAACGCTTTTGCGCTGTGTTAATTTCCTCGAAAAAGCCGATAAGGGCAGAATATCGGTTGAGGATAAGGTTATTTTCGACGCGTATGATCCGGTTAAAAAAAGCGATAAGCAAAGACGAGCCGTGCAGCTGAATTTCGGAATGGTGTTTCAGCAGTTCAATCTGTTTCCGCAGTACAGCGTTTTGGAGAACGTCACGCTGGCGCCGCGTCAGCTTGCAAAGGAGCGAGCCGATTACAGAGCGAACAAAAAACAAATTTTAGAAGAAATAGACAAAAACGCGAGGGATATATTGGGTAAGGTCGGACTTTCGGACAAGCTCGACAACTACCCGTGCGAGCTTTCGGGTGGTCAGCAGCAAAGGGTGTCCATAGCGCGAGCGCTCGCGCTGAAGCCGAAAATACTCTTTTTCGACGAGCCTACATCCGCGCTCGACCCCGAGCTTACGGGCGAAATTTTAAGGGTTATACGCTCCCTTGCCGAGGAAAATATAACGATGGTAATCGTAACGCACGAGATAGGATTCGCGAGAAACGTTTCGGACAGGATAATTTTTATGGATAAGGGAATTGTCGCCGAGGAGGGCGCGCCCGAGGAGGTTATCGACAATCCGAAAAACGAGAGAACGCGCGAGTTTTTGTCGCAGATTAGTCAAAAATAAATCGGAGATGATTTGATGCTTATAGATTTTCACACGCATATATTTCCGCCGCGTATCGCGCCGAGGGCAGTCGCGTCGCTCAAGGCGGGTGTAAAGCGCGAAACCGGCGGCGATTCCGTGAATTATACCGATGCGACATATGACGGACTTTTGCGGTCGATGGACGAAAACGGCGTTGATATAAGCGTTGTAATGCCTATCGTGACAAATCCCGAAAAGCCCGACGGGGTGAACGATTACGCGAAAAACGTAAGGAACGGGCGGGTAGTGTCCTTCGCGAGCGTTCATCCTATGCAAAAGGATGCGCCCGACGCGGTGAAGCGCATACGGGAGTACGGATTTATCGGAATTAAAATGCACCCCGAATTTCAGCATTGCTATATAGACTCGAAGGAGAGTATGGCGGTTTTAAAGGCGGCGGAGCGCGAGGGACTTTACGTAACGCTCCACGCGGGAGCGGATATAGGTATGCCGCCGCCCGTGCATTGCACGCCGAAACGGCTAAAGAACGCGCTTTCGGAGCTTAAAGGCGACAGGATAATAGCCGCGCATTTGGGCGGCTGGCGCCAATGGGACGACGTTGAAGAGTATCTTGTCGGAACGCCGATATATATGGACACGGCTTTTATCGCCGACTATATCGATCCGGCGCAGTGCGCGCGAATTATAAAAACTCACGGCAGGATTTTGTTCGGCTCCGACTCACCGTGGGAGGAGCCGCGGTACACGCTTGAATTTTTAATGTCGCTCGGCTTGGACGGCGAGATAATCGAAAAAATCAAGCATAAAAACGCGGAGGAAATACTCGGAAGGTAAGGTTTACATAACTCTTCGCGCTTGGTGTTTTATTGAACCGATATTTGAAATGTTTTCACGGGTTTGGTTTTATTTTGGAAACAAAATAAAACCAATTTTTTTGTAACAACTTTTAAC
>JAJPXA010000048.1:888-5010 GCA_021205715.1 Bacillota bacterium | reverse complement strand
CGGGGGATATGCTTATGGCGGCACTGTCGGAGCTTGCGGGCGGCGCGGACGGGTTTGGCGAAAAAATGAACGCGCTCGGTATACCGAACGTTAAATTTGAAAAGCAAACAGCCGTGAAATGCGGTATACGCGGCACGCGCATAGCCGTAAAGGTCGGCGGCGAGGAGGAAAGCGAGCACGCGCGTCATCACCACAGCCACACAACGCTTCGCGATATAGAGGGCGTTGTGTCGCGGTTAGAAATACCCGATAAGGTAAGGCGCGACATCCTTGCGGTTTACCGTCTGATAGCCGAGGCGGAGAGCGCCGCGCACGGATGCTCGGTTGAGGAAATCCATTTTCACGAGGTGGGCGCTATGGACGCGGTCGCGGATATAACGGGCGTTTGTATGCTTATAAACGAGCTTGCGCCCGACAAAATCATAGCCTCGCCCGTGAATGTCGGCGGCGGCACGGTAAGGTGCGCGCACGGAATACTGCCGGTGCCCGCGCCGGCGGCGGAGTATTTGCTTCGCGGAATACCGACCTACGGCGGCGGTATAATGAGCGAGCTTTGCACCCCGACCGGCGCGGCGCTTTTGAAATATTTCGTGGCGGAGTTCGGCGGCAGACCGCTTATGAGCGCTTTATATACGGGTTACGGTATGGGAACAAAGGATTTTGAAACGGCGAACTGCCTGCGGGCAACGCTGGGCGAAACCGCCGATACGTCGGACTCGGTTTTCGAGATTTGCTGCAATATCGACGATATGACGGCGGAGGAGCTTGCGTTTGCGGCGGAGCGTATTTTCGACGCGGGAGCGCTTGACGTTTTCACAACTCCGATTCATATGAAAAAGAACCGTTCCGCGCAGCTGCTGACTGTCATATGCGGCGCGGATAAAAAAGAGTCGGTGATTGAAGCGGTTTACAAGCATACCTCCACCATAGGCATACGCGCTCATATATGCGGGCGCTGTGTTATGAGCCGCGCGGAATGCGTCGAGGAAACATCGTTGGGGACAGTTAAAATCAAGCGTTCCGAGGGATACGGCGCGAAGCGCGTAAAAGCCGAATACGATGATATTGCAAGAATAGCCGCGGAAAACGGAATAACGCTAAGCGAAGCGCGCCGCCGTGTTTTTGAAGAAATAAAAAAATAAAAGGAGGAAAGCCTCCTTTTATTTTTTTGATTTTTACATTTTTTGCCTGCCCTCGAGAGCCTTTATTATCGTCATTTTATCCGCGTACTCAATATCGGAGCCGATGGGTATCCCGTGAGCTATGCGCGTTACCGTCACGTCAAACGGCGCCAACAGCTTTGAAATATACACTGCCGTCGCCGTGCCGTTTACGGTCGGGTTTGTCGCCATAATGACCTCCTTTACGGTATCGTCCGAAAGGCGGTTAAGCAGCTCGCTTATTTTCAAATCATCCGGAGAAATGCCGTCCATAGGCGAAAGCGCCCCGTGCAGAACGTGGTATACCCCGTTAAACTCGTTCGTGTTTTCGATTGCCGCTACGTCCTCCGGGTTTTCCACAACGCATATGACGGATTTGTCGCGCTTTTGCGACGCGCATATTTTACACGGGTCGGCATCGGTGAGATTTTGGCATACCGAGCAAAAATGTATCTTTTGCTTCGCCGAAACAATTCCCGACACCATACGGTTTACGTCATCGTCAGACATTTTTTCGAGTATATGAAACGATATGCGCTCCGCGCTTTTTCTGCCTATTCCCGGCAGACTTTCAAAGCTCTCTATAAGGCTTTCTATTATCGGAGAATTCATAGGCTCAGAACAATCCCGGGATATTAAGACCGCCGGTTATGTTGCCCATACTTTCCGCCATCATATCGTCAGCCTGCTTTATCGCGTCGTTTACCGCCACGATTATCAAATCCTGGAGCGTTTCCACATCTTCGGGGTCTACCGCCTCGGGATTTATTGTAATGCTCAAAATTTCCTTTTTGCCGTTCGCGGTCACGCTTATCATACCGCCGCCGGCGGGCGCCGTTACCTCTTTAGCCTCAACCTCAGCCTGAACAGATTCCATTTCCCCCTGCATCTGCTGGGCTCTTTATACAACGGACGACATATTCTTGTTCGAATTCATTCCCGCGCCCGAAAAACCTTTGTATTTTCCCATAATAATGTACCTCTTTCATAATTAATTTTTATTATAATTGCAAATTCGCGTGGAATTTTGCAAATATTTCATTTTATTCGTTTTGCTCGTCTTTCTTTTCCTCGTCCTCTAAGAATTCTTCTCTGTCATCCTCGAGAGAGGACTGAGAATAACCGGCGTCATCGGAGCTTACAGTGGTAAACTCGCTGTCGTCGACGTTTTCGACTATTGACAGCGACGCAAGACTTTCAAGCGGGTCGGCAGGCTTTTCGGCGCCGTCGTCCAGACGCCAAAAATCTATAATGTTTCCGTCCATTTCGTCCTCATAAGCGATTTTTATTGTATAATCGCTTTGAGTGTACTTTTGAAACGCGGCTATAATTTTGTCGCGGTTTTCAACCGCCAATTTATATGAAAACGCGCCGCGTTTATACAGCAGTATAATGCCGTCGCGGTCTATTGTGACATTGTAATCGCGAAACACCGACGCAAATTCGGGGTAGGCGCGCTTTATCGTGTTTACCGCGGCGTCCCACTTCCTTGCAATTAAAACAAGCGGATTGTCGCTTGTAAGCTCGCTGTCGGGTATCGGGTTGTACATTCTGAGAGGCGGCGCGCTTCGCTTTTTTTCACGCGGTTTTTCCTCGTTCGCGGCGGGGACGACGCCCATATCTATTCTCTTTTCAAGCTCGTCCAGCTTCCTTATAACGGCGGAGTTAAAGCCGTCGTTTTGCGGCGCGGCGCTTTTTGCCTCCAGCGCCGAGAGCCTGTTTTCGAACGCGTCCGGAGATGAGTCAACCTCGGGACGCGCTATTTTTATAAACGCAAGCTCAAAAATCACTCTTGGAGATTTTACCCATTTCGCGTCCGTTTGCGCGTCGGACAAAATTTTTATCGCGTTTGAGATACTCTCAAACGTCATTTTCGAGCAAAGCGCGCTGACCTTTACGAATGATTCCGCGCTGTAATTTAAAATGCTCTGCGCGTTTTCGCTAACCTTTATTATCAGCAAATCCCTCAGCATTGAAATTACGGAATCCGCGAATACTTTTAAGTCCTTGCCGGCTTGGGTGACCTCGTCGATTACGGACAGGATTTTGTCCGCGTCGCCGTTTTGGCAGGCGCCGATTACGGCAAAAATCTGTTCCTCGTCAGAAATGCCCAAAATGTCGGTTATAAGTTCCGCCGTTACGGTTTCGGACGTTGTGGAAATTACGCGCTCGAGTATGCTCAAGCCGTCGCGCATCGAGCCGTCGGCAAGCCGCGCGAGCAGCTTGTATCCGTCCTCGGAGATGTCGAGCTTGTCGCCGTGGGCGATTTCCTTCATACGAAGTATAATGTCCTCGGGTTTAATTCGTTTGAAATCAAAGCGCTGGCATCTTGAGAGTATGGTTTGCGGAACCTTGTGCGCCTCGGTCGTCGCGAGTATAAATATCACGTTCTGCGGCGGTTCCTCGAGGATTTTCAGCAGAGCGTTGAACGCTCCGGTTGAGAGCATATGCACCTCGTCTATGATATAGACGGTGTATTTCGTGTCCGCGCTCACGTACTGCGCGTCCTCGCGTATTTCGCGTATGTTGTCAACGCCGTTGTTCGACGCGGCGTCAATTTCCTTGACGTCCAATATACTGCCGTTAAGTATGCCGCGGCACACGCCGCATTCGTTGCACGGACTGCCGTTTTTCGTATTCAAGCAGTTCACCGCGCGTGAAAATACCTTCGCGCAGCTTGTTTTTCCCGTGCCGCGCGTGCCGCAAAAGAGATACGCGTGAGCTATCTTATCGTTTATAATTTGATTTTTCAGCGTTCTTGTTATATGCTCCTGACCGACAATATCCTCAAATACCGTCGGGCGCCATTTGCGGTACAATGCCTGATGTGCCAAAATGCTTTCGGCTCCTTTCTTGTATATTATGCGCGCCGTATGCGCCGTATATGAAAAAACGCCCAAAAGGCGCGTATGTTTTAATTAACGGCTCGGACCGGAGGAACCGCAACACATTGAAGATACCC
>JAJPXA010000048.1:0-878 GCA_021205715.1 Bacillota bacterium | reverse complement strand
TCAATCGCGCGGGTCCGATCTTCATCGCAGTATATGATTATAATATATTTTTCCGAAAACTTCAAGTATTATTTTAAAAAAACCTATATATTTTAAAAAAAGCATAAATATTTATGAATAATCCGCGCCGCGCGGTCATAAATATATTAAGTCGGCAGTAAATCGCGGCGGCGCGGGGCGCCGAAAGCGAATGTCGTAAAATACAAAATTTTACATTTTACGACTAAATATTAGAAAATACCCAAAAAATCGTATACAAAAATTCGACACGTTTCGACATAAAACGACACGATTCGACAAAATTCGACAAATATTTTGTCGAAAAATGTCGAAAAACGTCGAAACGTGTCGAATTATGCGATATTTTCCGCTGGAAATATTCCGGCGCGGACCGTATAATAAAGTCAAGCCGAAAGGCAGTATAGCTTTGTATAAAAAAGAAGGAGGATATAACAATGGATGAGGAAAGATTTTATGGTAAAATAAGTTTAAGGGGCTGTGAAAACACGGAGGTTGAGTATTATCTGATAGCGAACAGCATAGGCTGCGGCTACTGCGACCTTCAAAGCTACGGCGTGAAGCTGATAAAAACCGTGAAATTTTCGGGCGGCGGAAAAACCGTCGAAACGAAACAGATAAACAATATTTTCTATAACATAAACGACGCGGAAATGTTTTTGAAAACCATAATAAGAAATCAGGTAACGCCCGTCGCGCTTATGGATGTGGTGGAGGACTACATAATCGACATAACCAAAACCGCGTAAGGGAGCGGCGTATTCGGCAAAACGTCGGATGCGCCGCTTTTGTTTGTAAAAATGACGTAAATTTATTGATATAACCGGAAAATTTTATTGATTTTCACCAAAAAAATTTGT
>JAJPXA010000160.1 GCA_021205715.1 Bacillota bacterium | reverse complement strand
CCGGGCGGCTTGGCGCCCGTGTTAATACCGCTTTGCGAAAGCGAAATCACGGGTGCCGCTGAGCTTTTGCTCAAAGGGCTTATGGAAATATATAAGAAAAATATAGGGTGATTATGAAAAATGTTTTGATTACAGGCGCGTCGCGCGGAATAGGAGCCGCCTGCGCGGTTGAATTTGCCGAACGCGGGTATAGGGTTTTTATAAATTACAACAAAAGTGCGGACGAGGCGGCGGCGCTTGCCGAAAAAACGGGCGGCATACCCGTAAAATGCGACGTCGCAAATGAGGACGAGGTGCGCGCGATGATTGACACGCTCAACGCCGCGGGCGGCGCGGACGTGCTTATAAATAACGCGGGCGTGTCGCAGATAAAAATGCTTTGCGATACGATATCCGAGGATTACGACAGAATTTTTGACGTAAATATGCGCGGAGTGTATCTTGTCACAAAATACGCGATGGGGAATATGGTGTCAAAAAAAAGCGGCAAAATAATCAACATATCATCAATGTGGGGACAGGTCGGCGCGAGCTGCGAGGCGCTTTACAGCGCGTCAAAAGCGGCGGTTATCGGCTTTACGAAAGCGATGGCGAAGGAGCTGGGGCCCTCGGGGATAAACGTGAACTGCATCGCGCCGGGCGTTATCGCGACGCGGATGAACAGCGCTCTTGACGCGGAAACCGTGGCGGCGCTAAAGGATGAAACGCCGCTTATGCGCATAGGAACGCCCGAGGACATAGCCAAAACAGCCGCATTTTTGGCATCGGACGGCGCGGCGTTTATAACGGGGCAGGTAATATCCGCCGACGGCGGGTATGCGCTGTAAAAGCAAAACAACGGCGAAACGCCGAAAAAAAAGAACCGCCGCGGCGGTTCTTTTTTTATTATTCACTTGTTGATATTGTCTTTTTTGCCGAGAGCGGCTTTTGACTTTCCGCAGTTTTCCATATATACGCCGACACAGTTTTTGCGGCGGTGGTGTCAATGGGAATCTGCGCGGGCGATTCTGCCTCGCCCATATCCGTAATTTTAACGGCGATAAGCGCATTGTTGTCGTCGTATACCGCGACTATAAGCACGCCGCCGGTGCCGGATACATTAGTGTATGTCACGCTCACCTGATCGGTCGAGTCAACGTCGATGCCGTCGATTGTGTATTCCCATTCGCCGGTGCCGCTGTCGTCACCGGAGTCGTTGTCATCGTTATCGTTATCGGTGTCATCACCGGGGTCGGTATCATCACCCGAATCAGTGTCATCGTTGTCATCGTTGTCATCGTCGGAATCGTTCTCGTCCAACAGCTTATAATCTACTTTGCCGGAATCAACCGCATCGGCATACACATCCGAAGTCGAGTAGCAGTATACGGTGGTTGAGGTCACATCAATGGTTTTTGCGATGCCGTATACCGTGTTGATGTCGCCGTATATGTACAGCTTCGAAAGATTTCCACTGTAAAAAGCGTTGCGGTCGACCTCGGGGTCGCAGTCTGCGCCGATATTTATCGTGTCCGCGCTTGTGTAATAGAATGCGGAGAAGTATATATCGCTCGCGGCTGTAATATTAACCGTTTCCAAATTAGCCGTATACGCGAACGCGTATTGCAGGATGTCGGAAGCGTTGACGGTATACTCGGTACCGGCTTTCGCCGTGGGGTACTGAACCAGCTTTGTTTTGTAGATGTTATACAGCACGCCGTCGACGGTTACATAGCTTTCGTTGCCGCCGTCTACGGTAAATTCCGTCAAGGAAGCGCAGTTATACGCAAAGCCGCCGCTAATGCTTGACGCGCCCTCGCCGATGTTGATGCTCGGCAATTTGTCGCATTTGACAAACGCGGAGGTATTAACGGTCGAAACAGCGTCAATGTTTACGGATGTAAGGTTTGAACAGCCGTAGAATGCGTGGCTCGCTATAGTGTCCGCCGTTACGGTGTACGAGGTGTCCGCTTTCGCCTCGGGATAGCGGTAAAGCGTTGTTTTGTCCTTATTGAACAGTATATCGTCGTATGAGCAGTAATTCTCGTTATTTTCCGACACCGTAAAGCTCTCGAGCGCGGGGTCGTCGTAGAATGTGTAGCCGTCGATATCATCCGCAGTGCAATCCTCTATGGTTACGGTCGCAAGGCTGTCGCAGCACGCGAACGCCTGCAATCCGACCGATATAATATTGTCGGGAATTGTAACCTCGGTCAAACCGGAGCCGTAAAAGGCACGCTCGCCTATCGTTTCAAGCGCGTCGGGGAACACTACCGACGTTATTTCGGCGTTTTTAAACGCGTTGTCGCCGATCTCCGCAACCGCCGCACCGTCGATTGTTTCGGGTATTACAACGTCCGTGTCCGTGCCGATATAACCCGTTATAGTGCCGCTGTCGGAGTCAAACTCAAAGCTGTCCTCGGAGGTGTATTGTATCGGTTCAAATTCCAAAACCAATGTCGGAACTTTCGCATCATCACCCGTATATTCCTTTGACGCTATAACCTGTTCCCTTGCGGTTTCTGTCCAAAGCGTAAAGGTATAAATGCCATCCTCGTCCGCGTTCACCGCGTCCGTAACGTCAAATTCTATTTCCGTATAGCTTGTATTATATGCCGGCGATTGTGACAATCCCAATGACGATAAAGGAGTCCCCAAACCGCGTATCGTTATATCCGCGGATGTTAAAGTACTTTCAGTCCAACTGTCATCCGAACAATAATCAAGATGCAACACTGAATTTCTTTTATCATCATTGGCAGTAAATTTATCATACAACTTCAGTGTCGCAGATGTAAGCTCTGTTCCCGGGTCAACATCGGATATATTAAAGCGTATCAAACCTAAGCCCATCGCATTTTTCAATCCGGGAGTGGCATCACTGTACTTATCTTCCGCTTGATTTATTTTAAGCTCCGTATCGGAACCGTGAGTTGTGTTTGTATCGTCATATACAATATATGTGTCTGCTTCCGGTGTAAGCTCCACCGTTATCGGCGCAGCCGTTGCCGACGAAGATCCGGAATCCGAATCACCGCTTGCCGAGGGGTATACCACCGATGTAAATTCCACCGCGGGGTCGAGATAATTAAGCGTTGTTGTGTTTTCGCTTGCCAAAGCCGCGGAGCCTATGTAATAGCTTGTATGCGGTGGCTGATTGTAGCCGACATTCTGCCACGCGACAGCACAGCGGTACTGGCTGTCATGCATAAGCGTAGTAAGACGGTAGTCGGTGGGTATGCATGACATAAAAATTCTAAGCGTACTGTCGGTTTCATCCCTAAATATAACCTCCTCGCGCCAGTCACCGAACAAGTCCGCAACCAAGCAGGCATTTCCTTTTGAACTGTTATTTGATGATGCGTTTGGAAACCACGAGGCATTACTGCTGCCCCATGTAAATCTTGCAAAACCCGAGGTTGTAACTTTTGCAAGTCTGGTATCATCGAGCAATTCGCGCGCCAAATCACCGTCCCAGTATATTCCGAAATTTGTGAAATCCGATACTGAATCCGATAAGATTTCAATTGGATTTGACGCGTCATTCGGATTATATCCCCATACACCGGCAACATTTGACGACCAAAACTGCGCCGTTCCGTAGGTTGTATCGTCAAGCGCGTTATCCATAAATCCGCGTCCGACATCGCCGGTTGTCGCCTGCATCAAAACATCTCCGTTATATCTCTTTAAATCGACCGCATATGCTACGCTCGCACCGTCATTATCTTTTCCTTCCTCGTGAACCATGAATATTTCCTGATTGCCGTCGTTGTCAAAATCGGAAACGTGTTCCGCGTCACCGTGACCGCGTCCGTCGTATAAAAGAACCGTTCCGTCGTGATCCAAAATAGCGGAACCAAAAACTATTTCATCATATTCGTCATTGTCAACATCGGCTACGGACAGACTGTGAGCGCCTTGACCGTACAGTGTATAGCCGCTTGTGGAATACTTTGTTGAACCGTCGGCATATGTGGCATAGCTCTCACTCGGATTGTTTGTGCTTAGCCATTGTTCCGTCAAGTTCGTGCCGTCCCATGTATACGCGGCAATATATGCGTAGGTGTAATATCCTCTGCACATTATAAGACTCGGGGTTTCACCGTCAAGATATGCCACACCTGCAAGAAAACGGTCACACCGTCCACCATAGTTGTCGCCCCAGTCTGATGTTATATCTCTTGCCGGATCGTAATAAACGGTTTGCAATGCCGCGCCTGTATAACCGTCAAATATTGTAAGATATTCGGGACCGTCCAAAATATACCCGCTGCTGTTTCTGTAATCTTCCGAATTATCCGCACTTGTTATAGCGGAGGATGTTCCGACTGTTGTGACATAGTTTCCCTCACCGTCGATTGATCCCGGCGCTGTTTTGCACGCCATCTCCGCGTAGCCGTCGCCATTGAAATCATAAACCATAAACTGCGTGTAATGCGCTCCGGCGCGTATGTTCACGCCCAAGTCTATTCGCCATAAAAGTGTGCCGTCAAGCTCGTAAGCGTCAAGATACACGTTGCCGGTATATCCGCTGTTCGAATTATCCTTAGAATTTGACGGATCCCATTTTACTATGTATTCATAATCGCCGTCACCGTCAAGGTCGCCCACGCTCATATCATTCGCGCTGTAGGTATAATCTGTTCCCGCCGAAGTGTTTGCCGGATCGGGTGTCGGCGCGGTAATGGGAATATCAATATAAGCGGTTTGATTTGTCAACCCGCTGGATTTATATGTATAGTTTGTATATACGCTGCTGCTTAAAGGCGTTGCGACGTCATTCTCATCATCCGGATCGTTGCCTGTTTTTACTACCTTGTATGTATAGCTTGCCGAGCCGCTTGTATCGGTATAGCAGGTAGCGTCGTGAACTCCGGTGGTCTTGATTTTGGTATATGTTGTTCCGTCACTGCTGCGGTAAATATCAAACGCCTGATTTGACAAGCTCTCTGTTCCCAATAACCGCCACGACAAATATACGCCGCTGCCGGTGTCGACCGCTATAAGTCCTCGGTTAAGGTATTCCATTTGCCGCGCGGTTGATGCGGTGCTTTCATCCTCCGCCATGGCGATATTATAT
>JAJPXA010000248.1 GCA_021205715.1 Bacillota bacterium | reverse complement strand
GCCTATCACCAAGAATATTGACATACATCTCACAACAAGGGGTTTCCAAAGGGCAGCAGCTTCGCGACTTTGTTATACAAAGTCGCAGAGGTGCTTTTGCTTCTTTTCAGAAAAAGAAGTCTTTTAATTCTTTTTTAAGAAAAAGAATGCTATGTCGAGCACAATGTTTACAAATGTCAATCAGTGCGCTAAACACAAATTTACCGCACCGCCGTTCCGCATTTTTACTTTTCATCCTCCGCAATTTTAATTATCCTGTTCAACCTGTGATTCACGCCGCTTTTGCCTATCGGGGGATTGGTTTTTTCTCCCAGCTCCTTTAGGCTCACCTCGGGATAGCGTTCTCTAAGCTCGCCTATTTCTCTAAGCGTTTCGGGGAGCTTTGACCACTTTCCCGCCGTCTTTATCTTCTG
The DNA here is from genome assembly GCA_021205715.1 of Bacillota bacterium. Lineage (GTDB taxonomy): Bacteria > Bacillota > Clostridia > UBA1381 > UBA1381 > 12844. The sequence continues at coordinate 4,657 of JAJPXA010000248.1, read as the reverse complement.
TATCGCCGCCAAATGCTTTGACGACGCGGTTATCAGCTTGTCCGTGTTTGCCGTTTCGCAATTCACGCGGCGGTTTATGCCGTTTCTCAGCTCCTTTTCCACCTGAATGGAGAACATATCGAGTGCCATGCTTTGCGCGCCCATAAAACCGAGCGCGTCCGCTATTGTTTCGCAATCCTTTATATACGCGACATACATATCTTTGCGGCGCGTGATTTTCACGGCAATGCCGCCTTGCTCGAAAATTTCTTTAAGCACACCTATCTGCTCCGCGTCCCTTGTGTTCATCTCCAAATGATAACTGCGCTTCGGATCCGTTACCGAACCGCCGCCCAAAAACGCGCCGCGCGCGTACGCGCTCTTGCAGCAGCGCTTTGCGCGCGGCATCCAATCGACGGCTTTTTTAACCGTTTCCGCCGCCGCGCCGTCTATATTAAACTGATTCGCGCCGGGTTTTTTGACATATTCCGTTTCAAGTCCGGCGCTCTCATATATATCCCTTTGCAAGCGCTTCGCGATTTTCTCATTCTCTGTTGTAAACTGTATTCCGCCGCTTACCCTGCCGCCGAAAAGCAATATTCCCGCGGTTTCCGCGGCGACACAGTTTGCGCACTTGCCCCTGCATTCGCAAAGCCTTTCCTTAACGCCGGATGAAAAAGACATCCCTATCCTCCTAACCGCAGAAGCCGTCGCCCACCTGCACTATCGTTCTTGCAAGCCTGCTGAAATTATGCCGTATCAGCCCGTCCTTTACAAGCACAAGATTACCCTGTATCAGCTTTGAATGTTTCAAAATATTCTCGGCATCTATATGTACGGGTTCCGCGTTTTCTTCCATATATTTATTCCTTAACTCACCGGGAATTAAGGAATTGTTTACTATAGTAATATCGGCAATGCCCTCATATGAGTGCTTTTCAAGCGCCGCTATATGCTCCGACACCGTATACCCCTCGGTTTCGCCGCGCTGCGTCATAATATTGCAGACGTAAATTTTAAGCGCGCCGCTTTTTTTGACAGCGTCCGTTATGCCCTCGACAAGCAGATTCGGTATAACGCTCGTATACAGACTGCCGGGGCCGAATACTATAATATCCGCCGCCGCTATCGCCTCAAGAACGCCGCCCGCCGGCATCGGATTCGCCGGCACAAGCTCCACACGCTCTATTCTGTTCCACATCGCGTCCGAATATTCCCCTATGCTCGATTCGCCGTCTATAATGCCGCCGTTTGCCAAAACCGCCCTTAATGTTATGCTCTCGTTCGTTACGGGATAAACCTTTCCGACTATTCCCAAAATGGATGAGAGCTTTGCCACCGCCGTTTCAAAATTCTCCGACATCTCATTAAGCGCGGCGAGAAGGATATTCCCAAGGCTGTGACCTTTAAGACTTCCCTCCCCAAATCGAAAATTTATAATCTCCCGAAGCTGCGGGTCGGTATTGCTGAGCGCGCTAAGGCAGTTTCTCACATCGCCCGGAGGGAGCATACCCAAATCGTTTCTCAATATCCCCGAAGAGCCGCCGTCATCCGCCACGGACACAACCGCGGTTATATCCGGAGTATACATTTTCAAACCCTCAAGCATAGTCGAAAGTCCCGTTCCTCCTCCGAACGCGACAACCTTTTTACTCATTGCCTCACCTTCTTACTTCTATCAGCTATTCGCGCCCGATGTCGCGGTAGAGCATTTCCACCGAGCATCCCATACGCTTTAAAAACTCGCCGAGCTTGTTCGCCATCGTGACGCTTCTGTGCTTTCCGCCGGTACAGCCAACCGCAATCGTAAGCGAAAGCTTGCCCTCCTCAACATAAAGCGGTATCAAAAACTCTATCATATCGCAAAGCTTTTCCATAAACTTAACCGATGATGACGAGCTCATAACGTAGTCCTGAACCGCCTTATCGTTTCCGGTTTTATGCTTTAGCTCATCCACATAGAACGGATTCGGGAAGCACCTGACGTCAAAAACCAAATCCGCCTCCGTCGGGATACCGTACTTAAATCCGAACGCCATAACCTTTATTTTCAGCTCGTATTTGTGCCCCTCGTTTTCGTACATCGCCTTGAGCGATTCCCTTAAATCCTGCGGGCTTAAATTCGACGTGTCGATTATAATATCGGCGAATGTGAACAGCTTCTTCATCATCTGCCGCTCCTCTTCAATCGACGCCTTTAAGCCGTCGGGATTGTTAAGCGGATGATTTCGCCTTGTTTCCTTATAGCGGTTTATAAGCGTTTCGTCGTCGGCGTCGAGGAATATCACCTTGCAGTCATAGCCTCTTTCGCGAAGAGTATTCACCTGTGTAATAAGCTCGTTTATCATCTCGCCCAAACGCGAGTCTATAACGAGCGCGACATTGCTGAAATTACCGTTTACGGACGAAAGCATTTCCGCAAACTTCGGAATCAGCGCCGGCGGCATATTGTCGATACAAAAGTACCCCATATCCTCCAAATATCTTATAACCCTCGTCTTTCCCGAGCCGGACATACCGGTCACTATCGTATACTGAATCATTGTATCATCTCCCCAACACTGCTGTTTTTATCTTAAATGCCCTATTTTTCGCCGACAAATCTCACCTCGGCTTCAAGATTCACTCCGAATTTTTCTTTTACGGTCTTTTGAACATACTCTATAAGCTCTGAAACGTCCTTTGCCGTCGCGCCGCCGCGATTTACAACGAAGCCGGAATGCAGTTCCGACACCGCCGCGCCGCCGACCGAATATCCTTTAAGTCCGCTGTCCTCTATCAGCTTGCCCGCGAAATATCCCTCGGGGCGCTTAAACGTGCTTCCCGCCGACGGGAGCGACAACGGCTGTTTTTCCGTGCGTCTTTTCTTATATTCATCCGTTTTCGCGCGTATCTCGTCCGCGCTTCCTTTTTTGAGCTTCAATCTGCATGATAATATAACATAAGGCTTCGTCTGAAAAACACTCGTCCTGTAGCCAAGCTCAAGCTCATCCGCGCTTTTGGTTTCTATGCCGCCGTCCGCGTTTAAAAACGTAACCTCTTCCAACACGTTTTTCATTTCGCCGCCGTAGGCTCCGGCATTCATAAAAATGCCGCCGCCGAGAGTTCCGGGTATTCCCGAAAGCTCCTCAAAGCCCGTAAGCTCCGCCGCCGCGGCTTTCGACGCGAGCGCCGACATTAAAATTCCCGCTTCCGCGAAAATTTCCTCGCCTTCCACGACGCATCCTGACATATTCCGTCCTATATGAATCACGAGTCCGCGTATGCCTTTGTCGCTTACCAACAAATTTGAACCGTTTCCTACTATTATATAAGGAATATCTCCGCTTCGGCAAGCCATAATAAGCGCGGCAATCTCCTCCGCCGACCCAACGTCAGCGAACGCGTCCGCCGCGCCTCCTATTCTAAACGTCGTATGACGCTTCATTTCCTCGTCAAATACTATATTTTCGGATATTTCCGCCAATTTTTTTATATCCACTTATACGCTCCTTAATTTATAGATTCATATTCTGCTCCATCTGAGTCATAAGGCGGTTGTTCAGCTCAATCGCCGCGTTATATCCCATACGCTTTTGCCTGTTGTTCATCGCCGCGACCTCCACTATAACCGCGAGGTTACGTCCGAGCTTCACGGGAATTGTAAGCGACGGAATGTTAAGACCCATAATATTGGTGTACTCGTCAACCATACCAAGACGGTCGTACTGCTTGCCGTCCTCCCACGTTTCGAGATGGATAATCATATCTATCGACTGCGAATCCTTGACCGCGCCCATACCGAAGATTTCCTTTACATCTATAATACCTATTCCTCTGACCTCTACAAAATGACGGATAATATCGGGTGCGGAGCCGACAAGCGTTCTGTCCGACACGCGCTTTATCTCAACCGCGTCGTCCGCGACAAGTCTGTGTCCGCGTTTTACAAGCTCGATGGCGCACTCGCTCTTTCCTACGCCGCTCTCGCCCATAATCAATATACCCTCGCCGTAAACCTCGACAAGAACGCCGTGACGCGTGCGTCTGGGCGCTATTTGAACGTTCAAATAGCGTATTATGGCGCTCATAAACGATGATGTTCCAAGCTCCGTTCTTAATATATTAACATTATATTTTTCGGCAAGCTCTTCCATTTCGGGGAACATCTGTATATCGCGCGCCACAATAAGCGCCGGAAACTTCTGCGCGAAAAACGCCTCCAACTTCTTAACGCGCTCCTCCGCCGAAAACTGCTCCAAAAATGAAAATTCGGTTTTTCCCATAATTTGCAGACGCTCGTGGTCAAACAAATTAAAATATCCCACCATTTGAAGTCCCGGACGGTTGACATCCGAGCTTCCGACATTTATGGATTCAATATCCTTGGTTTCGTAAACCGTTTCCAAATCAAAATCCTCTATTATCTGAGTCAATGGTATCGTAAATTCCGCCATATTTTTTCCGCCTTTCATAATTACCGACAACCCGCGGCGTCAAAATCCGTTTCGGACAATCGGATAAATCTGTTACGGAGAATATATATAATCTCCCTCACTCAGTATTATATTTTAATTTCTTTCATATTTCAATAAAAATCTGTAACTTTTCACTATTATTATCACTTTATAAGTCAAAAAAAACAGCATTTTAAAAAAAGTTTAAAAAATATAAATAAATTACTTGCAAAATTAAAATG
>JAJPXA010000195.1 GCA_021205715.1 Bacillota bacterium | reverse complement strand
GTGTATTCCTCCTTATTTGGTTTATCATAATAATATTTTCTTATTAAAGCGCAGGTGATGCTTGTATATTTTTCAATCTCCCAATTTTCAAGCGCAATGGGATTTGATATACGCTCAACCGCTTTCATCATTATATCGCGCGGAAGCTTCCGTTTGTCCGCGATGCAGGATATAAGTATCTCGGTCAAATGCTTTTTCTGCCCGTCGCCGATTTTGTCGCCGTATGCCGCGGATATTATATCCTTAGCCGACGGCGCGCCGGTAAATTTTATACGCTTCCATTCTTCTTTTTTACTGCCGTCCTCTTGGTCTGTCTTAACCTTAACCGTCCTATAGCTGTGATTCCACACGCAGGTTTTATGCCAGTACTCGATATTGTCAAAATAGTCCATATCCGAAAACTCGCGGTAGTAGGTTATCGATAGCCGCCCCGGGGTTGCGCCCTCGACTATCATAAGCACTATATTATTCGCCTTTGTAGGCTTATGCAAATCATCATGTCTATAGCCGTTAAGCGCCATATGAAGATTTTCGGCATAGTTTGCAAGCGGCGTGTAATCATCAAACACATCATCATCCTCGGGAAAGTAACAAACCGTGTCATCCTGCGGCCGCGGCACCTCCTTCACGTCAACCGCCCAGGCTATAACCGTCTGAGGACCTGTAACAAATCCTTGATTTGCTATAAGCCACCGCAATGCGTTATGCGCCTTTTGCGACACCTCGTATCCTACGGCGAAGGCATCCTCCCGGTTGTGAAATCTTCCGCGGAATGTATACCCCGATGTATCGTTTGACGAAATCAATCTTGCACTGTCGCCGCTGTATCGTATTTTCGACGAATGCTTATATGTAACAGGTTTAATTTCGCCGCTTATAAAGCACAATCTTTCGTCTGTATATTTGTTTTTATCAAATTCCTCATACGCCTTCATAAGCTCTGTATTTTCGTTGCATTCCAACGGCATACCCGTACCGCGCTTTACCCGAAAACGCACGAATGTGCCTAAAATGTCGCCCGCCGGCTTATTGTCCGTACTGCCGTTCCATACCAATTTGCCGTTTTTTACAGCAAGAACCGTCTTATTTATAAGATCTTCTATAACCGTTCCCTGCGAAACATATTTATATATCGCCCGTACATCCTCGGGGCAACTCTCGTAATCGCACCACTCTTTAAGCTGTTTGCAGTATGCCTCGTAGTTTTCTTTTTTTCCCTTCTTTTCATCGTATAAATAGGCATCACCCGCGATATACTTCAAATTATCGTAAAGCATATGCGGCGCGATACCGGAGCTTCTCGATGCTGAATCCTCGGTACACGGGACTATCGTCTGCGCGTCGGCTTTGGGCACCTCATACGCCGTAAGCAGTTCGCCGTCCGCACCGATAAGCATTTCAACATGCGCAGCTTGAATGGTATGCGACAGCGGCAGCAGCGGCACCGTACAGCGTCTGAGTAAATCCGTTTCGTTTTTCAAATTTTCATAGGTTTTATAAAGCTGCGTCATCCATGGCATCAAACCATCCCTCCCTTTCAAATTCCTCAAGTCCCGAGAAATTCTTTCCCGGAACAAATTCCTTTGTTTTATAGTCAACGGTGTCGGTAACCATTGTGCATTCCTCCGGACGGATAAAGTCGATTATCCCGTTTTTCATCTGCGCGTTCCACAGCCTGGTTTGCAGCTTTTCCCCGCCGATTTCATCGGGATAGTTTATGCCGTGTACCATTACGCCGAACGACATACTTTCATCGTCATAATAACCTTTGCACTCGCCGAATTTGCACGGTTCAACATACCCCTGACACTCGCGCGCGCCTAAGAATATATCACGCCGTCCGCCGCGCTCAAGCATACGCTTCGATATGAAATAATGTTTGTTTTCCACCCTGTCGTGAGCAAGGTCTTCGCGCTGTTCGTTCCACTCAAAATGCGCCTCGACTTGATATTCCGGATTTATCAGATACATGTATATCGACAAATCGTTTCCGCCGCTCATCTTTGATACTCGCATTCCTTTTGACTCGGTGCGAATGGGATTCATTATTCTTACGCGGTCGACTACCCATATTATGGTCGGCTTCCAATAGATAGACTCGCACACGCCCTTGAGCGCCTGATAGGTCGGAATCATATAGGTGAATTTTTCGCCGCCCGCCCTTGTTATCGGGTCGCTGAACAATGCCGTTCTGCCGTAAAGTCTGAATGATATGCTGTTTTTCTTTTCCATTAAACTACCTCCTAAAATCCTAAAAATTCTTGCTCCGTATCTGTTTTAAGTCCGTATTCCTCCTTATAGCTCTCATTTCTCGCAATCCATACGCCTATGTCCTCCGCAAAATACACACTGCCGCTTTCTTTGAGCCTTTTAAACTCCCATTCATACACATTAACAGTGAACGGCGGACATTTTTTTACCGTTTTAAACTTTTCATATATGTCCGCGCCGCCGGTTAAATCCTCGGCATATTTTTTGCCGTCGCCGTACGGAACAACAACCGAATATGTCGCGCTGTCTATAACTCTGAATTTTTCGCCCGCCGTTTTAAACGCTTGGCAAAGCGGCGGAGCCTTATACTTATCCCCGTATTCCTTTGTATAGTTTCTGTTTCCCGAAAGCAAATCCATAATTGTGTCTTTTCCGTCTATTATATAGTCCATATTATCAAGTTTATCTTTTCTCACCTTGAAATAGTCCGCGTAATAGCTTTGCACCGCTTCGGGCGACAGCAAATCCATATTCTTATCGTTCAGCAATATATGCTCTGTCGACATTTTTGCCGACCTTATATCCTCAAGCCGCGACAAATTTTCACCTGCGACATTTACGATAAACACCTTGCACAGCTTGCCATACTCACCGCTTCGGTTGCACCTGCCCGCCGCCTGTGCAAGACTGTCCGCACCGGTTAAAGCGCGTATTACGCACTCGAACGAGAAATCGACTCCCGCCTCGACAAGCTGGGTGCTTACAACAATAAGCTTCTTTCCCGCCGTACCGTTTTCGCGAAGCTCGGCGGTACGCTTTTTTATGTACTCGATTATTTCAAGTCTATGAGCGCCGCATTTCTTTGTCGACAGATATATTTTCTCGCAGTCGATGCTTATAGAGTCGTATATTTTCTGCGCTTGGGATACCGTATTCATAATCACAAGCACAGAGTTGATATCTTGAGTCTGTTCCTCGGCAAGACGCGCTATTTCGTCAAGGGTCATACCTCTGTCGGAACACAAATTTACCGTTGCCGTCCTCTTAAATGCCCGCTCCGTTTCGTCATTCATCGGTGCTATATCGCAGTTTTGCGCCAATCTTAACGGATGCGCCGAGAGCTTTTCGAGCGCCGGCGGCGTCGCGGTGCATAGCAATATAGTACTGCCGCATATTTCCGCGAGAAAATTAAGCGCTTCGTTAAATAAATTCAACATTTTTCTTGGGACTGTCTGAACCTCGTCTATAATTATCACCGAATTGCAAAGCGCCCTCATTCGGCGCGCGCACGCGCTCTTGCCGGCGTATAAGGCATTCATAAACTGAACCACGGTGGTAAGTATAACCGGCGAATCCCACCGTTCCGTAAGAAGGCGATACTTATCGGCTTTGTCATCGTCCTCGACTATTATTCCGCTGTGATGCTCAAGCACCATATCGTCGCCGCATATTTCCTTTACATCTTTAGCTGTTTGGTCGATTATTGTCGTGTAGGGTATTACATAAAAGATATGAGCGCTGTTGTTTTTATGCGCAAAATTAAGAGCAAAGCGCAGGCTCGACAGAGTTTTGCCGCTGCCCGTCGGCACCGACAGACGATATATTCCGCCGCCGCGCCCCGCCGCCTCAAAACAGCTGCGCGAAATATCACAACGAACTTTGTTAATGGGTGTGTTTGGGGTGAATTTTCCTGCCTTTTCCTCCATATTGCCAAGCGCATCACTCCAATCCGGAATTTCCGCCGTCTTAAATTTCGTACCCGACTCAAAGCAATAGGCATCATATCTGTCGGCATCTATCAACGCCGAATACAGCAGCTTTTGTATCATTCCCTTTTCGAAATGCTTGAATTTTTCGAGCTTTTCGTTTAAGACACCCACCTCATCGCAGGCGCTGTAAAACAGCCGCTCGGTTTCCGACTCCGGCAATATCTCGTCGAAAAAGATATCCATAATTTCCCGATAGCCACACTCGGCATGAGCATCCATTTTCATCAAAAACTCATTCTGCGCCCTTGTATTTATGCAGTCAAACAATCTGCTATGGTGAGTATATACGGCATCCGTTATAAGCTGCGCGGTCAACTGTTCAAAGCGTGTTTTTGCTTTTAAATAAAACCTGTTATAAATATACTCCGCTCCCGCGGCGCTGTGATTGACGGTTCCGCGCTCCGCCGCATTGCCGCGCCTGAGATATTCGGTAAATTCATTTGAGAGCTTCCCGCTGTCGTGTATAAGTCCGGTTAGCCTCCCCAATTACGGCAGTCCGATTTGCGCCATAGTTTGCTCGCAAAGCGCGGCAAAGTTAAGCGAATGCTCCCGCATACTCTGTTCTCTGCCGTCTGTGCGCCTTGCGGGATATTTCATTAACGGTTCATTATCTGTCATTGCATTTCCTCCTTTGTTATTGTTTCATTGAAATTCCGGCAATTTCCGATAACATATCCTTATGATTTTAAAAAAGTATTGAACTTTTGCGGTAACTGCGATATAATGTATTTGAAGCGCCGTAGTCATTTGTCCGTGGTTGCCTCGGAAAATGAAATCGGTGTTTTGTGTATGAGCAGTAAACATTTTCTTCTTATGTGGTAGTAATAGCATGTTCAAATGCGGATGTCAAGTATTTTTACGGAAATAATTAAAATTTTTTCGTTTTTACTGTCATATACTGTCGGTGTAGTTTTAAAATATTACGCTGTGGATTGAAATTTATGTGGTAACAATATTGCAGACGGCGCAGGATTTCCTGCGCCGTCTTGTTTTCTCGGTGATGATATTCGATAAATTCGTCCGTATGTTCCGCTCTTCGCCCTCAACTCGTACTTCCTTCCATCTTTTTAATTTAATATATCAAGATTTACTTCCCCCACGTCACCGCAGTGC
>JAJPXA010000122.1 GCA_021205715.1 Bacillota bacterium | reverse complement strand
GAAATATATTATAATTAAAAATAATTATAAAAGTTATCGGAGAAATGCGTATGGAAAGAACACAGGCAACTATGAAAAATCTGATATGGTCATTGCTGTATCAACTTATATATTGCATTTTAAATTTTGCGCTGCGAAGCATTATGCTTCGCACTGTCGGCATTGAGTGCATAGGACTTAACGGTTTGTTCGCGAATGTTTTGAATATTTTAAGTATGGCGGAGCTTGGAGTAGGCTCGGCGGTAATTTATTATTTGTACAAGCCGCTCGCGAACGACGACAAGGATGAAATATGCCGCCTGATGAATTTCTATAAGACCGCGTACCGATATATCGCGCTTGTTATCGCGGTAATAGGCGCGGCGCTGGTGTTCTTTATGCCGCAGATTGTTAAGGACGTAGAGCTTGATATGTCCTACGTGCGATTGATTTATATTTTGTATCTTATTCAAACCGTCGCGTCGTACTTTTTCGCGTATAAGCGCTCGCTTCTTATAGCGGATCAAAGAAATTTCGTCGCGGTCAGGGTTGATATTGTCTGCAAGGTGCTTTCGATATTCGGCGGTATGGCTGTTTTGCTGCTTACAAAAAGCTTTGTTTTGTACGTGCTTCTTGTAATAGCATTTGTTATTATAAATAACGCGTGGGTCGCGTTTAAGGTTGATAAGACATATCCGTATTTGAAGAAAAATCTGACGCTCGGCAAGGAGAAGAAGAAAAATATATTCGACAACATAAAAAACATATTCATAGGTCAGCTTTCGGGAAAAATCACGACATCTACCGACAGCGTGCTTATTTCTGTGCTTGTCAATACCGTGAAGGTCGGCATATACGCTAATTATACAATGGTTATAAACGCGCTCACTATGGTTGTGGAGCAGATTTCAAACGCGATAAGCGGCAGTGTCGGAAATCTTGTCGCGACTGCCGAAAAGAAGCATATAGACGAGGTTTTAAGCCGAATGACATTTATAATGTTCGCGATAGGCGCGTTTTTGGCGGTTCCGCTTTATTGCCTTATAAACGACTTTATTATGATATGGCTGGGCGACGCGGACTTAATGCTCGGTGAAAGCGTGGTCGCGGTATGCTCGTTCAACTTCTTTATGATGTCTATGCGGGTGCCGCTGTGGCGCGTTCTTAATGTTTCGGGACTTTTCGCAAAGGACAAGTACATATCTATCGCGGGCTCCGTTACGAATTTGATTGTTTCGATTATTTTGGGCAAAATGACCGGCATTCTCGGTATTTTGATAGGAACCACCTGCACACTGGTTATTCAGTATATTTTAAAGGTCATATTGTTTTATAAGGAGTATCTCTCGCTGTCGTGCGGCAAATTTCTCCTAAAATCCGCGCTTTATACGGCGGCGGTTATAGGCGAGGCGGCGCTGGGCAGATTTATATGCGGCGCGGTAAGCATAAGCAATCCGATTTTGTCGTTTGTGGTTTTGGGCGCGGCTTTATGCGCCGTGTCGGCGGCGGTTACGTCGGCGGTATTTTGTATGACTCCCGAGTTCAAGTACGCGAAAAATTTGGCGTTTGGCATAGCGGGAAAAATGCTGAAAAGGGTTAAAGGATAAATACGGGAGGCGGCTATGACTTTACAGCAGTTAAAGTACGCCATAGCGGTGGCGGAAAAAAGCTCCATAAGCGAGGCGGCGAAAAGCCTGTTTATTTCACAGCCGACGCTGTCGTCGGCGATAAAGGAGCTTGAGAGCGAGATTAACATAACCATATTCGTAAGGACGAGCAAGGGCATAAACACGTCGCCCGAGGGCGAGGAGTTTTTGGGCTACGCGCGTCAGGTGGTGGAGCAGGCGAATTTGCTTGAAAGCAAGTACACAAAAGGAAAGGTGAGCAAAAGCCGCTTTAACGTTTCGACGCAGCATTACTCGTTCGCGGTGAACGCGTTTGTGGATATTTTAAAAAGCCGCGGCTTTGACGAGTATGAGTTTACACTGCGCGAAACGCGCACGTATGAGATAATAAACGACGTTAAGACGCTTAAAAGTCAGATAGGCATTTTGTATTTAAGCGAGTTTAACGAAAGCGTTATAAAAAAGCTCCTTGAGGAAAATCGGCTCGCGTTTTACGAGCTGTTTACGGCGAAGCCGCATATTTTCGTGAGCCGCGCGAACGAGCTTGCAAAGCGTAAGAGTGTGAGAACGGAGGAGCTGGAGGATTATCCGAGGCTGTCGTTTGAGCAGGGGGAGTATAACTCGTTCTATTATGCCGAGGAGATGTTCAGCGCGCTTGAGCATAGGAAATGCATCAAGGTGAGCGACAGAGCGACGCTCTTTAATTTGCTTATCGGTATGGACGGCTACACCGTATGCACGGGAATTATAAGCGAGGAGCTGAACGGCGACAATATCGTAGCCGTGCCGATTGAAACCGACGAGGTTATACGCGTGGGATATATATTGCACAAGGGTGTCGGACGAACGGAGATTGTGGAGGAATATATCGAGGCGCTGAAGCGGTATGTGTAAGGTGGTAAAATATGAAAAAAATGCAATTATATGGTTCAATGTTCAAGGCGGGCGAGGTCACTCTCACGGATGGAATATTCAAGACCTCGCGGGACACGGGACTTGAATTTGTAAAATCGTTTGACGTTGACAGGCTGTTGGCACCCGTGGCGTATTCGGCCGGCGCGTCGGCAAACACGCTTAGCTATTACGGCGGCTGGGAGGCGTATAATTACCGCGGTTACGCGGGCAAAGGCATTTCGGGTCATTCCCTCGGTCATTGGATGAGCGCAGCGGCGGGTATGTACGCGGCGGCGGGTGGCGCGGAAGTAAAGAAAATGCTCAATTACGCGGTCGAAAAGCTCGCCGAATATCAGGAAATAAGCGGCGGCTTTATCGGCGGCTTTAACAAGGCGGGATTTGAAAAGGCGCTCGCGGGAACGCTAAGCGTAAGCGCGTTTGATTTAAACGGCTACTGGGTGCCGTGGTATTCGATGCACAAGATATATCAGGGACTTATCGACGCGTACAGGCTTGCCGAAAACGAAACCGCGCTCGATGTTGTATGTAAATTTGCCGATTGGGCGGTGCGCGTTACGGAGGATATGGACGACGACAAGTTTAATCGGATGCTTGAATGCGAGTACGGCGGTATGAACGAGGTTATGGCGGAGCTTTACGGCATAACTGGCGATAGGAAATATTACGACCTCGGAATACGATTTTCACAGCCGTCGATTTTGAAGCCGCTCGCGGACGGAATCGACGAATTGCAGGGCAAGCACGCGAACACGCAGATACCGAAGGTAATCGGCGCGGCGGCTATGTATGACGAGGACGAGAGCCTGACCGATTACCGCGCGGCGGCGGAATTTTTCTATGACACGGTTGTGAACCGACGCTCGTATGTTATCGGCGGTAACTCGAATTACGAGCATTTCGGCGCGGCGGGCGATGAGGTTTTCGGCACGCAGACCTGCGAAACCTGCAACACATATAATATGATGAAGCTCACGGAATATCTGTATGAATGGAATCACAAAGCGGAGTATATGGACTATTACGAGCGGGCGCTGTTTAACCATATTTTGGCATCGCAGGAACCGGACACCGGCAACAAGACGTACTTTATGGCGACAAAGCGCGGGCATTTCAAGGTGTACTCCACTTTGGAAAACTCGTTCTGGTGCTGTGTTGGAAGCGGTATGGAGAATCCCGCGCGATATGCGAGGAATATTTATTACAAGGACGGGAACGAGTTTTATGTAAACCAATTTATTTCGTCGGCGGTCGAGTGGAACGGACTTAAAATTTCGCAGACCACGAATTACCCGTATGAGGAACGCACGGTTATAAAAATAGAGCGCGGCTGCGCGGACGCGGCTTTTAAAATACGAATACCGTCGTGGATAGACTCTGCGGCGGCTGTCAAAGTCAATGACGGGGACGCGGTGAGCGTGTCCAAAACGGGATATTACGCGATAGAGCGGACGTGGCGCGCGGGCGACACGGTAGAGGTCACGCTGCCGATGGGACTTCACACGTACACGGCGCGCGGGGGCGCGAATGACGCCGCGTTTATGTACGGGCCTGTGGTGCTTGCGGGCAGGCTCGGGACGGGCGGGTTCCCGACGAGCGATTTTGTGAGCGACCACGCGTCGCTCGACGGTGCCGCCGGTATCGATGTGCCGGATTTGGTTGTTGCGGACAAGAATCCGAACACGTTTATACAAGTGTCGGATTTATCCAAACTTGAATTTACGCTAACCGCCGCGCCGGAGCCGATAACGCTTATTCCGTATTTTGACCTGCACCACGAGCGTTACGCGCTTTATTGGCGGCTTTACGGCGCGGGTGAGGAGATTATAAAGGACGATTTTGCCGCCGAGCTTGACGCGGCGACGGTTGACACGGTTCGCGCGGGTGAGCAGCAGCCGGAGGTTGACCACGCGATGAAATGCCGCAATTCCAACACGGGCTATTCCGCCGCGCTCTCGCGCGGTTGGCGCGACGCGCGGGGCGTGGGCGGCTGTTTCAGCTATGATATGTCTGTCGACGCAGACAAAACCAATTACGTTATGGCGATGTATTGGGCGGGCGACGGCGATTTCACGGACGGCGGCGTAAGCTATACGCGCGAGTTTGAGATACTCGCCGACGGCGCGGTTATCGCGGAGCAGACGCTTCGCGGCGGGGCGGCGTTCGAGCCGATTTACGCGTATTACGCGGTGCCGGCGGCGATTACGGCGGGCAAGGAGCGGATTACGGTCGCGTTCCGAACCAAGGGCGAAAATACCGCCGCGGGAGGCGTGTTCGAGGTGCGGATAACCACCGCCGAGGTGCAGCCGAAATAAAATAGCATATATAATAGAAGAAACACGGAAGGACAAGGCGTCCTTCCGTGTTTTTTCAGCCGCGCATACCCATTGCGCTGTCGATGGCGCTGCCGATGTTCATGAAAAGGCCCTCGGCTTTTTTTGACATTTTATGCTTTTGCTTGCTCGGCGAGTCGACCATAAGCGTAACCGCCGCGCCGACTGCCATTCCTGCCGCCATACCTTTCATAAATCCCGAATGACTCATAATTTTTACCTCCGATTTTTTTGACTGTTGTGGTAAATCCCGGTTTTTTTCGGGGC
>JAJPXA010000022.1 GCA_021205715.1 Bacillota bacterium | reverse complement strand
GTGATATTATGAGCAAGGATTTGACCGTCAGCTTGCTGATGGATTTCTACGGTCAGCTTTTAACCGATAAACAGCTTGACGCATTGGATATGTACTATAATCAGGATTTATCGCTCGCGGAAATCGCGGAGGATACGGGTATAAGCCGTCAAGCTGCCCGCGATTTTATCAAAAAGGGCGAGGGCAAGCTGAGAGAATTTGAGGATAAATTAAAGCTGGCGAAGCGGTTTGAGGATATAAACGCTCAAATAAAGCAGATACGGGAAATTATCGACGGCTCGGATGTTTCGGACGAAGCCGAAAAGAACCGTATCAAGGAAATACTCGACCGATTGTCGGATGAATTGTAAATCTGAACAATCGTAGCGCGCATAAAGAGGTGATAACGTGGCATTTGAAAGCTTGGGCGATAAGCTGCAGGGGGTTTTTAAAAAGCTCCGCGGCAAGGGCAAACTTAACGAGAAAGACATAAAGGACGCAATGCGTGAAATCAAGCTCGCGCTTTTGGAAGCGGACGTTAATTTCAAGGTAGTCAAGGACTTTGTAAACGTGGTTTCGGAGAAGGCTCTGGGACAGGAAATTATGGAGTCGCTTACTCCGGCGCAGCAGCTTGTGAAAATAGTAAACGAGGAGCTTACCGAGATGATAGGCGGCGAAGCGGCGCCGCTTAGGTATTCGAACCATCCGCCTACTGTAATAATGATGTGCGGACTTCAGGGCGCGGGTAAAACCACGGCATCGGCGAAGCTCGCGAAAAACCTTACAAAAACAATGAACAAGCGCCCGCTTTTGGCGGCGTGCGACGTATACAGACCCGCGGCGGTAAAACAGCTTCAGGTTCTGGGAGAGCAGATACAAACTCCCGTCTTTTCGCTCGGCACGGACGTAAGTCCGGTGGAGATTGCAAAGCAGGCGGTCGCGCACGCAGTGAAGCACGGCAACGACCCGGTGATTTTGGATACTGCCGGCAGACTCCATATAGACGAGGAGCTTATGGACGAGCTTGTGAATATAAAATCGGCTGTAAATCCGACGGAAATATTGCTTGTTGTTGACGCTATGACCGGTCAGGACGCGGTAAATGTCGCGAAATCTTTTAACGAACAGCTTGACGTGACGGGTGTTATCCTGTCAAAGCTCGACGGCGACACGAGAGGCGGCGCGGCGCTCTCGGTTAAGCAGGTTACCGGAAAACCTATAAAATACGCGTCCGTGGGCGAGAAGCTCGGTGATTTGGAGCAATTTCATCCCGACCGTATGGCATCGAGAATTTTGGGAATGGGCGACGTTCTGTCGCTTATAGATAAGGCTCAGGAGGCAATCGATGAAAAGAGCGCCGAGGAGCTTGAAAAGAAAATCCGCAAACAGCAGTTTGATTTGGATGATTTCCTACAGCAATTTAAGCAGATAAGGAAAATGGGCTCGTTATCGTCGATTATGGGTATGGTTCCGGGCGTTGACAAGAGAATGCTTGAGGATATCGACAGCGAGGAAAACGAAAAAAAGCTAAAGCATACGGAAGCGATTATTCAGTCTATGACGATGAAGGAACGCAGAAACCCCAAAATAATCGGCGCGAGCCGAAAGGTGAGAATCGCCAAGGGCAGCGGCACCCGCGTTCAGGACGTGAATCAGCTTTTGAAGCAGTTTGAGCAAATGCAAAAAATGATGAAGCAGTTCTCGGGCGGCAAACAGGCTAAGATGCTAAAGCGTATGCGGAAATTAAACTAGTTAATAAGGTATTTATACTTTATATAGAAAATAATTCGGGAGGTGACACGAACAATGGCAGTTAAGATAAGATTAAGAAGAATGGGTGCAAAAAAGGCTCCTTTTTATAGAGTTGTAGTTGCCGATTCAAGATATCCGAGAAACGGAAGATTTATCGAAGAAATCGGAACATATAATCCGCTTACAGATCCGGCTACCGTAAACATTGACGCAGAGGCGGCAAAGAAGTGGTTGGGCAACGGCGCACAGCCGACAGATACAGTAAAGGCGCTTTTGAAGAAGTCGAACATACTGTAATCGGAGGTGCAGAAAATGATGAAAGAAGTTTTGGAGGTAATAGCCAAGGCATTGGTTGATAATCCCGACGACGTCAATATATCCGAGGTTGACAACGGCGACAAGACTTTAACGCTTGAGCTTAGAGTCAATCAGGACGATATGGGCAAGGTTATCGGCAAGCAGGGACGAATTGCGAAGGCAATCAGAACTGTTGTTAAGGCGGCGGCAAACCGCGAAAACAAAAAAGTTTCGGTGGATATAGTTTAACATTCCGCCGTAGGGGATTGAGATGAAATGTCTGATCCCTTTTTTTGAAATTTGAATTCTGAAAGGAAAAGAACAATGGATTTGTTGGAGGTTGGGAAAATCGTAAACACTCACGCGCTTAAAGGCGAGGTGAAAATTGCGGTGTGGATGGATTATCCGGAGGATTTCGAAGCGCTTGAATACGTCTATGTTAAAACGCGCGCCGGCGAAACGCGCCTGAATATCGAGGGGATTAAATATCAAAAGAATAATCTTATCGTGAAATTCCGCGAGATAACGGATATCGACGAGGCGGCGCGGTATAAAAATTCGGTGCTGTACGCGGAACGCGGTATGATACCTATGGAGGACGGCGCGCATTTTATCGCCGACCTTATCGGACTTGACGTGATTGACTCGGAAGCAGGAGAAAAGATAGGCGTTGTCGCGGATGTTTTCAACACCGGCAGCAACGATATATACGACGTTCGGCGCGATGGTAAGAAAAATTTGCTTTTGCCGGTTATCGACGATGTCGTAAAGGAAATCGATATCGAAAACGGCAGAATACTTGTGTATATGATGGAAGGCTTGGATGATGAGGTTTGACGTTTTAACGCTGTTTCCGGATATGTTCGAGGCGGTATTGGGGGACAGCATAATAGGCAGGGCGCGCGCGGCGGGCATAATCGAGGTGAATACCGTAAATATACGCGATTTCACGAAAAACAAGCACAGAAAGGTTGACGATACGCCCTACAGCGGCGGGGGCGGTATGCTTATGACGCCGCAGCCTATATATGACGCGTACAAGTCGGTTGCCGGCGATGCCGCAAGCGGGGACAGTAAACCGTTGACGATTTATCTGTCCCCGCAGGGCAGGATATTCAATCAGCAAACCGCCGTGAGGCTCGCGCGGGATTTTGACCGAATAATACTGCTTTGCGGGCATTACGAGGGAATCGATCAAAGGGTTTTGGACAAGATTGTCGATATGGAAATATCGCTCGGCGATTTTGTTTTGACCGGCGGAGAAATTCCCGCAATGGCGGTTATAGACACGGTGTCGCGGATGCTTCCGGGTGTGCTGGCGTCGGAAAGCTCGTATCAAAACGAGTCGCATTTTAACGGTCTTCTCGAGTACCCGCAGTATACCAAGCCGCAGGTTTGGGAGGGCGAGGCGATACCCGAAATTTTGATTTCCGGACATCACGCGAACATAGAAAAGTGGAAGCGCGAGCAGTCGCTTATAAACACGAAGAACAAGCGCCCCGATTTGCTGGAAAAGGCGGAGCTTACCGAAGGGGACAGGAAATTTTTGGAGAGCCTTTGACGCGGACTGCGCGGGAATGTCCAAAGCTCCGGCAAAACACTCCCGAAGTTCACATAAAAACAGGAGGACGAAATGAAAATAGGCGGAAAAGAATTTAATGACAGAACGTATATAATGGGAATTTTAAACGTTACGGACAACTCGTTTTCGGACGGCGGAAAATATAACACGCTTGACGCGGCTCTTGCGCATACGGAGGAAATGATTGCCGAGGGCGCGGACATTATCGATGTCGGCGGCGAGTCGACGCATCCGGGGTACACTATGATTTCCGACGAGGAGGAAATCGCGCGTGTCGCTCCCGTGATTGAACGGATAAAAAGCGAGTTTGACATCCCCGTATCCGTCGACACGTATAAGAGCCGCGTCTGCGAGGCGGCGGCTCGCGCCGGCGCGGATATGATAAACGACATATGGGGATTTTTGCGCGATAAGGATATGGCGAAAACCGCCGCGAAATACAATATGGCGGCGTGCCTGATGCACAATAAGCGCGAGGCGGTGTATACCGATTTTGTAAACGAGGTTGTCGAAAGCCTTAATGAGAGCGTGAAAATCGCGCGCGCGGCGGGGGTTACGGAAATCGCCGTTGACCCGGGCGTCGGGTTCGCGAAAAGCTGCGAGCAGAATTTGGAGATTATAAAGGAGGTCGCGCGGCTCAAGGAAACAGGCTGTCCGGTGCTTTTGGGCACGTCCCGCAAGTCCGTTATCGGACTTACGCTCAACCTTCCCGCGGACGAGCGCGTGGAGGGCACGCTTGCGACAAGCGTGTACGCGGTTTTGAACGGATGCCGCTTCGTGCGCGTTCACGACGTTAAGGAAAACAAACGCGCGATTGCAATGACCGAAAGGATAATGGGAATATGACTACGATAAAGATAAAAGACCTTGAAATATTCGCCAATCACGGCGTGCTTAAAGAGGAAAACGCGCTTGGACAGAAATTTGTGGTATCGATAGAGCTTGATGTGTATACCCGCGCGTCGGACAGACTCGATGAAACGATAAATTACGCGGAGGTATGCGCGTTTGCCGAGCAATTTATGCGCGATAACACGTTCGCGCTTATCGAAACCGCGGCGGCGGTGCTGGCGCGTGAAATTATGGCGCGTTTTGACGGCGCGTTAAGCGTAAGAACGGAAATAAAAAAACCGTGGGCGCCGATAAGGATGAATGTCGCGTACGTCAGCGCGGCGACGGAGCAGAGGCGGCACAGAGCGTATATCGCCTTAGGCTCGAATTTGGGCGACAGACAGCGAAATTTGGACGAGGCGCTTAAAAGAATAGAGGACGATAAATTTTGTCGAGTGGCGAACGTTTCGGATTTCATCGAAACAAAGCCCGTGGGATATGAAAATCAAGGCGATTTTTTAAACGGCTGCGCCGAGATTGAAACGCTTTACGCGCCGTTTGAGCTTTTGGAGTTTTTAAACCGCTGTGAAAACGAGGGCGGCAGGACGCGCGAGATACATTGGGGTCCGAGAACGATAGATTTGGACATAATTTACTATGATGATTTGACGCTTGACACCGAAACGCTTACAATTCCGCATAAGGAAATG
>JAJPXA010000225.1 GCA_021205715.1 Bacillota bacterium | reverse complement strand
TATTATAACCTTGTACAAAATTACTTTTGGAGGAAAATTGGTATGAGGAAGATAATATGCTTTTTAATTTCCTGCGCAATGCTGCTTTTTCAGACGGCGGTATTCGCGGAAAATGTAGAAACCGACGCGAAAGCCGTTATTCTTATCGAGCAATCGACGGGCGACGTGCTTTACGAGGAGAATGCCGACGAGCAGCTGCCTATAGCGTCGGTAACAAAAATTATGACAATGCTTCTTATTATGGAGGATATTGACAGCGGCGTTATGTCGCTTGACGATATGGTGTCGGTAAGTCCGAACGCAATGAGCTACGGCGGCTCGACTATGTTTTTGGAAGCGGGCGAGGAGCTTAGCGTAAACGATATGCTAAAAGGCATCGCGGTAGCGTCCGCCAATGACGGCTGTGTCGCCATGGCGGAGCATATGACCGGCTCCGAAAGCGCGTTTGTCGAAAAGATGAATGAAAAAGCCGCAGAGTTGGGTATGGCAAACACACATTTTTCAAACACGAACGGGTTGGATGACGATACTCACTATTCATCCGCGCGTGATGTCGCGATTATGTCGCGCGAGCTTTTGACGCACGAGAAAATATTCGACTATACCACGATATGGACGGATTCCCTGCGCGACGGTAAATTCGAGCTTGCAAACACGAACAAGCTTATACGTTATTACGACGGCGCGAACGGCTTAAAGACCGGTTCCACCTCAAAGGCGCTCTGTTGCATAAGCGCGAGCGCGAAGCGTGATAATATGCAGCTTATCGCGGTCGTTTTGGGCGCGCCGACATCCGACGAGAGGTTTAAAAGCGCGCGGAATCTGCTTGATTACGGATTCGCGAATTACAGCATAGACACCCTTGCCGAGGAGGGCGAGGAAATTGAGCGCGTCACGGTCGCAAAGGGCGTTGCCGAAACCGTCGGCGCGGTTGCCGCCGAGAATTGCAGCGCGCTGTTTAAGCGCGGCGAAAGCAAAGACGCGGAGCGCGAAGTTGTGCTTGACGATAAGATTACCGCGCCGGTAAAAGCCGGCGATAAAATCGGCACGCTGTCGTTTTCCGTAAACGGCAAAACAATAGCGCAGACGGATTTACTCGCCGCCGAGGATGTGAATAAAAAAGGAATAGGGCTTATTTTAAAACAATTCTTCATAAATATCCTGGGAGGGATATTGTAAATTTGTGTTTAGCGTACTAATTGACATTGACGGGTATTTCGTAGGGGTGACCCTTGTGGTCGCCCGAAACAATATGTTAGACCGTAGGGAACGGGCGACCCCCTTGATTTGCAAAGCAAAGCAAATCGAAAGCGCCCCTACGAAAACCCCTCAGTCGCCTAACGGCGCCAGCTCCCCTAGTAGGGGAGCCTTAAATGGCTGCTACATAAGCCTCCCCTACTAGGGGAGGTGGCACGGCGCAGCCGTGACGGAGGGGTTTATTTATCACATATCGCATTACTGCTACTCTAAACCCAAATTTACATTACAAACGAAAATCCCCTGCAACATAAAATTTAACCAAATCCGGAAATTGCTGTATTTTTGCTTGATAATTTGACAATAATATGGTAGAATATCAAAAAATGAGATTGGGGGCATAACAATGCTTAGAAAATTCAGCGCTATTTTAATGACGTTTATAATTGCCGCGTCGGGCGTAATATATTCCTCGGCAAGCAGCACGTCCGAGGATTGGACGGAGGAATATTCGTGGGCGGTCGACGGCGTAAATTACTGTATGACCAACGGAATACTTACCGGCGACGACTTCGGGAACCTCAACCTTGCCGATAACCTCACCCGCGCGCAAATGGCGAAAATGCTGTGCGAAACATTTGACATCGCGCAATCCGGCGAAACCGAGTTTACGGATATTGACGGTCACTGGGCATACGGGTATCTCGCGGCAATAGAGGACCTCTTCCCCGTCAAATCTACGATATGCAATCCGGACGAGGCGGTCACACGCGAGGAATTCGCGGCTTTACTTGTGCGCGCGTCGGGACTTAGCGCGTCAAATATACGCAACTCAAAAATACTCGACGCTAATTTTTACGATGCCGCGGATGTCGGCTCGGAATATAAAACATACCTTTGCATCGCGGTCGAGCGCGCTTATATGAAAGGCTCGGACGGATACATCCGTCCGAAGGATTTGCTGACGCGCGCGGAGGTCGCGGTATTGGTACAGCGCGTCGCGCAAAATAACAGCGGCGAAATAACGCTTACCTGGGAGGATTTGGGCGTTATATCCTCCTACACGGAGCTTATCGGCGAGGCGCAGATAACGGTCGAGCAAGCGCAGGCTTGGGCGGAGGATAAAGGCGCGGCGCAAATATTTATCGACATCGCTCCCACCTACTGGTACTATGGCGAGCTTTTCGGGCTTCGTCCCGAGATACTCTACGCGCAGGCGGCAAAGGAAACCGCCTACGGTAACTACGGCGGCGCGGTTCTGCCGGAGATGAACAACTGGGCGGGTATAAAAATCAAATCGCCCATTGGCGACAGAACCGAGGATCACGAGAGCTTTGACACGCCCGAAGACGGAGTAAGAGCGCATTTTAACCATATGTGCGCCTATGTCGGACTTGAACCGATAGGCGAGGTTCACGACCGCTACTACGTTGTTGCGTCGCTCTCGTGGGCGGGCACGGTGAAAAATCTCGAAGCCTTGGGCGGACGCTGGTGTCCGGATTTATACTACGGCTACAGCATACTCCACGACTATATTGAGGAAATGTCTGAATATTAAATATTGCAAAATTCGCCGATGTATGGTATTATAACTGTACATCGGTTTTTATTGCATAACGGGAGGGTATACATATGACAAAAAAAACGAGAAATATTATTTTTTTGATTTTGGGCATTATTTTAATCGCGGGAATTGTGTTTTTCACAATAAACCGCATACATTCGTCGAGCGCGAAAAATATAGCCGGCGAAATTAAAACGTCGGCGAAAACCGTATTGATAAACAACGTGGAGGTCCCCGCCTACGACCATAACGACACGGTCTATATAACGGCGGAAAATCTTGAATTTTTCGGATTAAGCGTTGAGCTTGACAAAAAAAGCAACGTTTTAAACATTTATTCAAACGTAAGCTACTCCATTACAAGCAACGATTTTTCGCCAATACGCATCGCCGACGGTGAAAAGCTTTATTATCCCGATTACAGCGTGCAAGTGGACGGGCAGGAAATCCAGGCGTTTGCCGCCGATGATTACACAATCGTTCCGCTCAGCGCGCTCAAGG
Organism: Bacillota bacterium; assembly: GCA_021205715.1. Taxonomy (GTDB): domain Bacteria; phylum Bacillota; class Clostridia; order UBA1381; family UBA1381; genus 12844. The sequence goes on along the minus strand of JAJPXA010000225.1, from coordinate 1,930 downwards.
TGTTCGGCGCGGTAAGCTTTGACAATCAAAACACATATTACTTCACACCCGGGGATTTCACGGAGATGGCTTTTGAGGATAACGGCAATGCCAACAATACCGGCGAGGATGGTGCCGCGGCGCAGAACGGTTTTGACCCGTCCCTTGTGGTGGATGAGGTGCCGCAGACGTCGCAAACGCAGAACAGCGGTAAAATTATCGTGCTTGACCCCGGTCACGGAAAATCATCATCCCTAATGAGCGACAGCGAAAAAACGCAGTACGGTTGGGTTTACAACAGCGCAAGAGGTCAGTGGGGCGAGTGGCGGCATTTCAAATACGGCACAAAAAACGAGGACTGCGGCGGCAGCGGATGCTCACAGCGCGTTACGCCGAGCGGCGGGTGCTGGTACGCCATAGGCGACGGTGACCGCGACACCGAGCCTCAAATCAACCTCAATAACTGCCTCGCGGCAAAAAAATATCTTGAGGAAATGGGTTACACCGTGCGCCTCACGCGTTCAAGCAATGACGAAAATCCGTCCATAACACAGCGCTTAACCTATTGCTATCCCAACAACGACACAACAGCGTCGCCCGATGTTTTGGCGTATGTGTGCGTCCACTCAAACGCGGGCGGCGGCTCGGGAACGTCGTACATAGCGCTTGAGGGCGAGTATGACCAACCGGAAATACCGTCGAATTACGTAGAGGCGAGCAATGCGCTCGGCAAGTCAATAAACGACGCCATAGCCGCGTCCACAGCTCTTAGCGGCAACGCGCCGATAACGTTCGAGCCGGAACTTATAGCGTTTTGTAAATCGCCCGTAATATGCGCGTATCTTGAAATAGGCTTTTTCGATAACTCGTCGGATTTGAGCATACTGCAAAACGATTATGACACGATCGGCAAAGCGATTGCCGAAGGAATAGACAGCTATTTCGGTCAAAATTAAAATTGAGGTTATTGGAATTCAGACGGGCATCGCCTGTAAATCCCAATTCACTTAAAAACCGCGCGGGCCAACCCCGCGCGGTTTTTGATATATAAACATAGCGTATAAAAACGGGCGCATCATTTGATGCGCCCGTTAAATTATTCATCGCTGCCGGTGCCCATCGGGGGTACTATTTCGCCGTGCTGCGCCGCGAGGTATTCCTCGTAATTTTTGTACTCCGCCTTATGCGGGGTCGCTTTGAAATCCGCCTTATAGGTGGTTTTATAGCTGCCTACCTTTTTCGCGGAATCGCTCGGCTTATCGGAGCGCTCCTTATTGCCGCCGTTTTCCGAGCCGCGCTTTGAATATCTTCTGTCGCCGCGGTCGCGCTTATCATAACGCGGTTTCGCGTTTTCGGGAGCGATAACAACCTTTCTGTACGGCTCCTTGCCTACCGAAAATGTAGTCACGCCGCTGTAATTTTGAAGATTTGCGTGAATTACGCGTCTTTCATACGGATTCATCGGTTCAAGAGTGAACTTTCTGCCGGTTCTTACTACCTTCGCCGCAATTCTGCCCGCAAGCGATTCAAGGGCTTCGGTGCGCTTTTTGCGGTAATTTTCCGTGTCGATTGTAACGCGGATATAATCATCCTGTCCGCGGTTTACGACAAGAGATGTAAGGTACTGAATGCTGTCGAGAGTATCGCCTCTTTTGCCTATTACGATACCCATATTGTCGCCGGTAAGGTTAATCATCAGGCTGTCCGGCTCCTCAAGCTCCGCGTTTACTTCTATATCGACGTTCATCGCCGCGAAAAGCTCGTTCAAAAAGTCCTCCGCTTTGCCGCAGGGCGTGTTAATATCCGCCTTAGTGATTTTCCTTGTTACCTTCTTTTCCGGCAGTTTTTTCTCCGGCTGCTTTTTCGGCTTTGCCGACTTAGGCTTCTGCTGACGAGTCTGCTTCGCCGCGCTCTTTGCCGCCGTTTTTTCCTGCGGCTTCGGAGCGGTTTC
>JAJPXA010000206.1 GCA_021205715.1 Bacillota bacterium | reverse complement strand
AGGGAAAAAGACGCTTACGTCTGTCCCTCGGGGCGCAAAAGAGGTGGTTTGAGTGGTTCAATATGATGTAAAGCTTTTTCATAATGTGTACAGAGAAATCGGCGAGGAGCTTGGCACGGACACCGCTCTTGCGGTGTACCGTATGTTCAAAGGAACTCAGGTCTGCTTCCCGGTAAGGCTTTTTAATCCCGAAAAAACAAGGGAGATGATAGCCAAGGAAAACAATGGGCACAACGTGAAGCTTTTGGCGAAAAAGTACGGTTATTCCGAAAAAACCATAAGACGGATAATCAAAGAAAAAGAATTACAGAAGAGGAGTAATGAACAATGAGCAAAAAATTATTAACGGGACTTATCTCCGCGCTTATGTGCGTGTCGCTCATGGCAGGCTGCGGAGCAAACACGGCAAACACCGACACCGCGGATGAAACGGCGGCGGAGGAAACTGCGGAAGCAACCGAGGAAACATCAAAAAAATCATCGGATAAAATATCGGTGAAAAATCTCACGGAAAAATCCGAACCCGTAGGCGTTTCGGAGCTTGACGCCGGAATAGTATACCCAACAAACAGCGACGGAACTGTTTGGGACGAGCCTTTGATGTATGTGTCAGGAAAATTAACAAACAACAACTCCGAGTATGATGAAACGGTGATAACCGTAAGTCTTGAAATTCAGGATTCGGACGGAGTAAAAATATGCTCGCAGACTGTAGTTTCGGATTCGTTGGAAGAAGGCGACAGCTATTCATTTAATGAAGAGCCGTATTATTATTCTGATGTTGATGATGATGAGGAGTTGACCGTAAAGGTAACAAGCATTGAAATTGAGGATGGAGCAATAGCTGAAAAACGCGAAGCATTTGAGGACGCGGTAGACGATTTGGATACTGAGCTTAGGCATGGTAATTACAACCAGGCTCAACTTATGTGGGAAAATATTCAAGAGGAATACGGCGAGGATTTCGCATCTGAAATCAAAGTGTTGGAAGCTTAAATGAAGGACGAGGGTTACGACCCGACATATTTGTCAAAAGGGCTCTCAGACGGCGATGAAGCCGACGATACCGACGAGGAATAATCTCGGAACGGCAAAGGGGAGCATACGCTATGAATAAGAAAATCACAGTTATTATACTTTCCGCTCTCGCGGGCATTTCGGCGCTTATATTGGCGGCAAAAAAATTATTGAGCCGCCGAGGATAGGCATAAACAAAAGCCGTTCCTTAACGGCGCGGCTTTGACAATTATTAAAATACAAATGAACAGGAGAATTTGTTATGAATAAAAAGATTATAGCACTTATACTTGCGGCGCTTATGTGCGCGTCGTTTATGACAGGCTGCGGCTCAAGCAGCTCAAGCAGTGATTCGGATAAGGAAACCACATCGTCGGAAACAACATCGGAAAAAGATAACGATAAGGACGATGATGACGACAAGGACGATGATAAGAATGAGGTTTCCGAGGAAAGAGCGAACGCATTCGCAGACGACATTGATGTTTTGAGCGAATATCTTGATGCGGAACAATGGAATCAAGCCGCTGTTATTTGGAAACAAATCAAAAAGGAATACGGCGATGATTTCCCGGACGAAATCGAAGCTGTGGAAGCGGTTTTTCTTGACTACGGCGTCGATCCGGATAATATAGGCGCGGGCCCGGCGGAAGACTGATTTTGCGGATAACCAAACCGAAAAAACGGCGGAAAAGTGTTTTTTAAACACTTTTTTCGCCGTTAATGCGGTTTTTGCGTTTACTGAAATATGTATTCACCCAAATCATACATAAGGTCGTTTATCTGCATTATCGTGAGCTTATGCTCTATGCAGTAAATCAGGATGGCGTCATGTCTTGTGCGCGGATAAAGCTCTCCCACGCCGGCGATTTTGAGCAAATACGAGGTTTCCTCAAGGTTAAGCCCGAATCCCACCGCAAGCTGTATAACCTTGTCGCGGGACGGCAGCTTTACGCCCGAGAAAATCTGGTACGCGTAATTTTCGCTGAGCGCGCCGCGCCGTATTACCTGCATTTTATTTAAATTCTTTTCCTTTAAAAGCCGCTGCAAATGCGATTTGAGCTGGGGGTTGTATAAATCCTCCTCATTCTCGGAAAGGAATTTTTGAATTGACACAGTGCTTTTAATATTATTTATCAGTTCTGATGTTGATTTCATCCTATAATCACCTCAGGAAGTATTTTAACACAAACTCAAAAGAAAATCAATAAGGGGGTTACGTTTTTTTGAAGGGATATAAAATCGCGGCGCAGCTTTCGTCGGGTGAAAACTCCGACGTATATCTCGCCGTAAAGAACGGCAAAGCGTATATAATGAAGAAAATTAAAACCGGAAGCGTTATTCCGTACGAAATGATGATGGGAATACATCATAAAAACATAGCGCACATTTATGAGGTTTCCGAGGAGGAAAACACCGTCATAATGGAATATGTCAGCGGCACGCCGCTGTCGATGCTCAAGCGCAGGGTTGACGAGAACACGGTTCGAAAGTGGATGATTCAGCTTTGCGGCGCGGTAAGCGAGATGCATAAAAACAAAATCATTCACCGCGATATTAAGCCGTCGAATATTATGCTCGCGGAGGATGAGCAAATTAAGCTGATTGATTTTGATATTGCGCGCACCCATAAGGAGTATATGGGCAAGGACACTAGCTATATCGGCACGGAGGGTTTCGCGCCGCCGGAGCAGTACGGCTTCGCCCAGACGGACGAGCGGAGCGATATTTACGCCATAGGCGCGGCGGCGTATTCGATTTTGACAAACGGCGATCCGGTGCAGAATCTTGACAGCTACAGCGGAAGTCTTAAACCCATTATAAAAAAGTGTATGCAGCTTGATCCGAGCGACAGATATAAGTCGGTTGAGGAGCTTGAAAAAGCATTCGAGGGGAAAGGCGCGCTTAATAAGAAGACTCTGCTTATCGCGGCGGCGGCGCTGCTCGGAGCGGCTGTTTGCGCGGCGTGCGTATTCGGCGCGCTGTCGGCGAAAAATTTAATCGACAACGGCATTTCAACCGCCGCCGAGGTGACAAAGGACCGCGGAATAACTCTCGATATGGGCGAATACAGCGAAAACAGCGCGCCTATTGGTGTGTCGTCGCCGTATTTGAACGAGAAAAAAGTCGCGGATCAGGGCGCTCCGTATTTGGTGATGTGTGTAAAGCTGACGGATAACGGCATCCCCGACGACGCGCAAAGCGCGGAGCTTGAATTTGAAATATTCGACGAGGACGGAAACACCCTTAAAATCGGCGAAACAACAGCGGAAATCTCCCCCGGCTCCGACGCCGTGGCGGAATATAAAATCTACGGCAACAAAAATATGCTCGGAAAATTTGAAATATCCGATAAGCAAATCAAAACAATAAGGCTTGTAAATGTAAGCGTGAATTGAAAAAGCATAAAAAGCATTGCCTTACAAAGGCAATGCTTTTTTTAATTTTATGCCATTTCAGGTTCCGCATTTTCCAGTCCGTCAAGAATTGTGCAAATCATTGATGATACCTGCTCATTATCAGGCAACGAAACATAGCCGCGTTTATTAACCTCGGCTTCAATAATCGGAGTCAACAATTCTCTTGCAAATTCTCCTCTGTCAGAACTTGCATACATCTCTTTCAGCTTCTTTCCATCAAGAATTTCTCTTAATTTATCTATGGATTTTTCAGCTTCCTTTTGATTAAGCAAATAACTGTTTGCAAGGTCTTTAAATTCTCTTTCTATGATTCTTACCATTTCATTTGCATCATCTTCAATGAATTGCCCTGTAATTGCATTTGTCGCTTTACTCGCCGCCGACCCAAGAACCGCAGCGCCTATTATACCTCCTATAACAGGAATGGGAATCATTGCTTGTCCGGCAATAAATCCGCCTATTCCGGCAACCGTGGATGTGGTTGTATTGGCAATATTTTTAAAGAGCTGTCCTCCCGAAATTTTTCCTTGGAACATATTGGCAACATCAATTGTGGAAAATACTCCTATCGTTACCATTGACGTAATTATATTTGTTCTCAATATTTTAGCGGCACTGTTTATAGCAGCTATTCCATTAATAGATTTACCTGTAATAGTTTTACCTGCAATCGCGGAAGCGGTTCTGTAACCCATAAATTTAGTAAGAGTTACCGTGCTTCCTGTCAGCGCGCTGTTCAAACCCGCCTTTGTGAGCTGCGATACCAGTATGGTAGTGATAAAGGTGGTTCCTCCGACTCTAAGACCGGAATATACGGCAGATTTCAGACAAACATCAAAATCCTCACCGTTCCATACAGACGTTGCAAAAGTCAGCGTCGCCGTAATGCCCATTGCCGACGCGCTTATTACAGCGGCACTTGCCGCGTCATATGTAATAGATTCCACCGTTCCGGCTTTTGCGATATTTTTTGCCTGCTTATACGTAAAATGTCCCTTTTTTACAATATTTTTTGCTTCTTTCGGATCGCTGACACCCGGCACCTGTCCATTTCGTATTTTCTTTTCCATTGCTTCAACGGCAGCTTCATATTTATCGGACGGCACCTCGATTTTCATAGGTTTCCCATCTGACATATATTTAAATGTCCCGCTTCCGTTTTCCGAAAAGCAATCCTTTACGCAAGCCTCTCCCGTAGCGCAATATTTGGATTGAATTTTTACGCCGTTTACAATTCTGTCCGCGCCGTATTTTGCATTGTCGTCGCCAACAATACGCGCGTCTTTTCCGCTGAATTTGTCAACTAAATTATTTGCTCGTTCCGCCGCAAATCCGTGTCCTTGCCGAGCGTTAAATTTTTTCTCGGATATGAGCTTGTCGGTCATCTTAATATTTCCCGCAGCCAATCCGGTAAAAGTTCCAACCATAACTTTATTGTCTTCAAATTTTACCTCTATATTTCCGTTCCCCGTTAAATCTGAAATACACTTTATCATTTCCTCAAGCAAATGCATAAGAGGCGTTTTATTCACACATATATCATTAAGAACATAAGTTGTTCCGTCAGCTAACGAAAAATCCAACGTTTTATCGCTGTCTGAGCCTGATCCGGTCAACTCTATTTTTTGTATGTCGTCATACCAAATCTTTTTTGGCTTTTCAAACATTGTCTTATGTATCATCTTATTATCGGTAAAAATAAAGCCGCGTTTTCCATTCCCGAGCACAGTTGTGTCCAAAAATCCTATTATGCTTGATTTGTCTATACC
>JAJPXA010000120.1 GCA_021205715.1 Bacillota bacterium | reverse complement strand
ATTGATATGTAATTGGGAGCAAATGCAATGTTTAATAATGATATTAGCATAGATTTGGGCACCGCCACGGTGCTTATTTATATAAAAAACAAAGGCGTGGTTTTGCGCGAGCCGTCAATTATCGCGGTAAACACAAAGGAAAACAAGGTGGTCGGCGTCGGAAACGACGCGCTTAAAATGCTCGGACGCACTCCGCCCGACATACGTGTTGTCCGTCCTCTGAGCGACGGCGTTATTTCGAGCTTGACACTCACGCAGGAGATGATTCGCCTTTTTTTGGCAAAGGTTATACACACAAATATTATTCGTCCGCGGATAATGATGTGCGTTCCGACAGGCATAACCGACGTTGAACAGCGCGCGGTGGTCGAGGCGGCGCGCGATGTCGGCGCGAACGATATATACGTTATCGAGGAGCCGGTGGCGGCGGCGCTGGGCGCGGGATATGACATTTCAAAGCCCTGCGGCGTTATGATTGTCGACATCGGCGGCGGCACCACGGATATAGCCGTGCTGTCGCTCGGCGGCATCGTCGTAAGCCGCTCGCTGAAAATCGCGGGCGACGAGTTCACCGAGGAAATCATTCGATATATGAAACGCGAGTACGGCATAATAATAGGTCCGCGCACGGCGGAGCATATTAAAATCGAGGCGGGCGGCGTTATACCGCATCCAAAGGAGGTTTTATGCACCGCGAAGGGCATAAGCGTTCTTGAGGGACTTCCCTACTCCGTAACGGTTTCGTCGGACGCGCTCTACGGTATTTTTGACGACCTGCTATATAACATTACCGAAAGAGTTAAAGAGGTTTTGGAGGAAACGCCGCCGGAGCTTCATTCCGACATAATTCAAAACGGAATCACCCTCACCGGAAGCGGCGCTCTGATATACGGACTTGACAAGCGTCTTGCCGAAGCCGCAGGAGTTAAGGTTAGGCTTGCGGAGGATATTGAAAAATGCGTTGTACTTGGCGCGGGCGCGGCGCTTGAGGAAATCGACACGGTCGACGATCCGACGCATATTTACCACAAAAAAGCGTATATACGCGATTAAAACGTAGGTCACGGCGAACAGCCGAAAATATACAGACCTTGCGCCAAAAGGCGCGGAAAGGAAGATAAAATGCTTAACAATATTGATATTCAGAAAATTTTACCGCACAGATACCCTATGCTTTTGATTGACAAAATCGTCGAAATGGAAGAAGGCAAAAGCATTGTCGGCATTAAAAATGTCACGGCGAACGAGCCGTTTTTCCAGGGACACTTCCCCGGAAATCCGATAATGCCGGGCGTGCTTATCACCGAGGCGCTCGCGCAGGCGGGCGCGGTATTGCTGCTCTCGATGCCCGAAAACAAAGGCAAGCTCGGTGTGTTTACCGGCATAAACAACTTCAAATTCAGACGTCAGGTTGTCCCCGGGGACACTCTTACCCTGAGCGCGGAATTGCTTTTATACCGCCACGGTATGGGAAAAGCGAACGTTAAGGCTACCGTTGACGGCGATGTCGCGGCTATGGGCGAGATAAGCTTCGCGGTAATTGAAAACAAGGCGAATGACTGATATTTTGGACGGCGAGGTCGTGGACGATTTACAGATTAACGGGCTTCGCATAATACAAAAAGCAAGCGGATTTAAATTCGGAATAGACGCGGTGCTTTTATCGGATTTCGCGAGGGACACCAAATCAAAAGCAACCCTTGACTTATGCACCGGATGCGGCATAGTGCCGCTGCTTCTGTCGGCAAAAACTCGGACGCCGTACATATGCGGACTTGAAATTCAGCGCGATATATGCGATACCGCAAAGCGCAGTGTCGCGCTTAACTCGCTTGAAGAGCGCGTGCATATAACCGAGGGTGATTTAAAAAACGCGGCTGAAATTTACGGCAAAGCGGTTTTCGATAAGATAACCTGCAATCCGCCGTATATGAAGCTCGGCGCGGGTGTCCGCAACGACACCGACACAAAAAGCGCGGCGCGCCACGAGATACTTTGCACTCTCGAGGACGTTATAAACGCCGCGGCAAGTCTTTTGATACCGTTCGGGCATTTTTATATGGTTCACCGCCCGAACAGAATCGCCGATATTATGTGCTGTATGCGAAAATACAAAATTGAGCCGAAAAGGCTGCGGTTTGTATGCCCGAACGCGGCGAAACCGCCCAATTTGCTTTTAGTTGAGGGCGTAAAGGGCGGCGGCAGCGACATGAAAATTCTGCCGAATTTGTATGTCTACAACAGCGACGGGACACACACGGAGGAAATCAATAAAATTTACGGATTTCCGCTTGCAGATGCAACAACAAACAATTAACGGAGGATGTAAAATGGCGGGAAAATTATACCTTTGCGCGACACCTATAGGAAATTTGGGCGATATTTCCCTGCGCTGTCTTGAAGCGTTAAAAAATGCGGATATTATAGCCGCAGAGGACACGCGCCGCACGCTGGGACTTTTAAATCATTTTGAAATTTCAAAGCCGCTCACATCCTATCACGAGCATAACAAAAAGGAAAAGGGCGAATACATAATTTCGCTTTTAAAGGACGGCAAAAATGTGGCTCTTGTGTCCGACGCGGGAACGGTCGCAATATCCGACCCGGGCGAGGATTTAGTGTCCCTGTGTATAGAAAATTCCATCGACACGGTACCGATACCCGGTCCCGTAGCGGCGATTAACGCGCTTATAATCTCCGGCATTTCAACAAGGCGTTTCGCGTTTGAGGGATTTTTGTCCGTCAACAAGCGTCACCGCTTCGAGCATTTGGAGAGCCTTAAAAATGACACGCACACGCTCATATTTTACGAGGCGCCGCATAAATTAAAAACAACGCTCAAGGATTTATACGATGTGTTTGGGGACAGGAAAATAGCATTGGTTCGCGAGCTTACAAAAATTCACGAGGAAGCGATACGAACCACGCTTTCGGACGCTCTTTTGCTGTATGCCGACGCGGCGCCGCGCGGCGAGTTTGTAATAGTAATCGAGGGCGCGTCCGAAGCGGCAAAGCCCGAGGAAAATCCGCTGAATGCGCTGACCGTAAACGAGCACGTAAACCGCTATATCTCAAAGGGTATGATGCAAAAGGAAGCGATAAAGCAGGTGTCCTTGGACAGGCAGGTCCCGAAAAGAGATATATATAACGAATACCATCGAGTGTAATGAAGAAAACAAGGAAGTGGGAATAATGAAAAAGCGTACATTGATTTTAATGGCGGGAGCTGCGGCGGCGGGAGCGGTCGGCGCTTTGCAGGGGCTGGGACCGTTTAACAAAATAAAATTCAAAAATCAGCACGATGCGGTATCGCGGTACGTGCAAACGCACTATCCGCACGCACTCTACTCCCCCATTTCGCAGACAAAAAGCGGTTGGCTGACCGTTATTCGCCGTTTGAATATGCCGCCGATTATGCTTTACATCACATTATCGCCGGACGGTTCATTTGTTTTTAAAGAGGTCGCCTCCGGCACGGCGCAATAACGGTATATTCGAAAATCGTAACAAAAAATCTCCTTTGACATATTATATATCAAACGTAATGTGGTAGGAGGGTTTTTTATGAGTTTATTCGGAGGAGGCAACGGCTGCGGCGAAGGCGACAACAGCTGGATTTGGATTATCGCCATTATTATACTGTTCTTCTGCTTATGCGGTGACGGTTCACTGCTCGGCGGAGGGTCAAACAAAAACGACTGCTGTCCGCCCTGCAAGCCAAAATGTCCGCCGCCCTGCAAACCGCAGTGTGAGTGCTGACAAACAAAGGGATTACATACGCTTTCCTTGTATGTAATCCCTTTTTACGCTACGGCAAAGAGGAGCGCAGCTTTTCCATTGCCTTTTTTTCGATACGTGAAATCTGCACCTGCGACACCCCGAATTCCTTTGCCGTTTCCGCCTGCGTTTTGCCGCGAAAATAACGGAGTATCAAAATTTTTTTCTCACGCTCCGTAAGCGCGCTCATAATTTCATTTACAAGCACTCTGTTTATCACGTCCTCCTCCATATCCGCTCCGGCTATGGTGTCGACAAGGCTTATATCCCTGCCGCCGTTATCGTATATCTTCTCGTAAAGCGACTCCGGCGGCGCCGCCGCCTCGAACGCCTCAAGCAGATTTTCGGCACTTATCCCGCATTCGTCCGCGATTTCGCGTATCGTCGGCTCGCGGTTTAAGCGCTTTCTGAGCATTTCCTCACACCGCCGTCCCTTCATAGCCGTTTCCTTTAACGCTCGGCTTATCTTTACCGCGCCGTCGTCGCGCATAAAACGCTTTATCTCCCCTATTATCATCGGCACGGCATATGTAGAAAACTGTGTCCCGAACGACGGGTCGAATTTTTTCACGGCTTTGATAAGCCCTATCGCGCCTATCTGCACCAAATCCTCAAATTCGTATCCTCTTGACGTAAAACGCTTTACCGCGCTGTATACCAAACCCATATTGTTCTCTACAAGCTCTGTTTCCGCGTTCCGGTCGCCGCCTCGCATTTTTTTAATCAGCGCCGCGTTATCTATCGTCACTCACCCGCTTTCAATAACCTGTCACTCGCCGTTGCTTATGTTTTTCGTCATAACGATCGAAGTGCCCTTCCCAACCTCGCTCTCGACCTCCAACGAGTCCATAAACGTTTCCATAATCGTAAAACCCATTCCGCTCCGCTCATCCTCCGGTTTGCCGGTATAGAGCGGCTCGCGCGCACGGCGAATATCGGATATGCCCACGCCCTTGTCCCTAATCGTGTACTCAACCGCGCCGCCGTATATAACGCCCTCCATTATAATGGTGCCCTCTTTTTTCTCATAACCGTGTATAACGGCGTTGGTCACCGCTTCGGAAACGGCTGTTTTTATCTCGGAGAGCTGATCCAATGTCGGATCAAGGCTCATCGCGAACGCCGCCGCGACGCTTCTTGCAAATGCCTCGTTTTCGGGAATTGCCGAAAATTCCGTGTACATATTATTTTTTAGCATAATCACATACCTCCTCCAAAGCGGACTGAAGCTTGTCCGTTATTATCACTATATTTCGAAGTCCCGACATTTCGATTATCCTCTCTATATTTTTCGACATTCCGAATACGGCGGCGCGTCCGCCGATTGCCGATACCACCCTGTATCTGCCCATTATCACGCCTATGCCGGACGAATCCATAAACGTGACGCGGCGCATATCAAACACCACGTTTTTCAGTCCCGTTTTTTTGAGTAGTTTATCGGCTT
>JAJPXA010000249.1 GCA_021205715.1 Bacillota bacterium | reverse complement strand
TTTTCGTAAACTTTCCCACAATAAGCCTCCCTTACTATGGGAGCCTTTTCGTAAACTTTCCCACAATAAGCCTCCCTTACTATGGGAGCCTTTTCGTAAATTTTCTCACAACAAGCCTCCCCTACTAGGGGAGGTGGCCTTTTGACTTTGCAAGGCAAAGTCAAAAGGACGGAGGGGTTTTATTTATCCGTCAATGCTACTATGCCCGGGAGGTCTTTGCCCTCGAGGAATTCCATACTCGCGCCGCCGCCGGTGGAGATATGGCTCATCTTATCCGCAAGACCCGCCTGATTTACAGCGGCTACGCTGTCGCCGCCGCCGATAATCGTTGTCGCGTCAAGGTCGGCAAGCGCCTTTGCAACCTCGTTTGTACCCTTTGCGAAATTCGGCATTTCGAACACGCCCATAGGGCCGTTCCATACGACAGTCTTAGCATCCTTTAACGCGTCCTTATAAAGCGCGATTGTCTTGGGGCCTATATCAAGACCCATCCAGCCGTCGGGGATATCGCCCTCGACAACCTGCGACTCGGCGTCGTTGTTAAATTCCTTTGCGACAACCGTGTCAACCGGCAGGAGAATTTTATCGCCCGCCTCATCGAGCATTTTCTTCGCGTAATCGATATAGTCAGCCTCAAGAAGCGACGTTCCGGTGGTCTTGCCCTGCGCCGCGAAGAACGTATACGCCATACCGCCGCCGATTATGAGCTTGTCCACCTTTTTCAGGAGGTTTTCGATAACGGAAATCTTCGACGAAACCTTCGAGCCGCCCAAAATCGCGACCAGCGGGCGAACGGGAGAGTTTACGGCATTGCCGAGGAACTCAATTTCCTTTTGAATCAAATATCCCGCCGCGGCAGGCTTCAAATACTGCGTTACGCCGACATTCGAGCAATGCGCTCTGTGCGCGGTGCCGAACGCGTCGTTTACGAACAAATCCGCGAGCGACGCCAAATCCTTTGAAAGCGCGTCCTCATTTTTGGTTTCCTCTTTTCTGTATCTCGTGTTCTCAAGCAGAACAACATCGCCGTCATTCATTGCGGCAACGGCAGCCTTCGCGTTATCGCCGACAACGTTATCGTCAGCCGCGAACACAACGTCCTTGCCGAGCTTCGCGCTCAATGCCTTCGCCACCGGCGCAAGCGAGAGCGACGGAACCGGCTCGCCCTTGGGTTTGCCCATATGCGAGCAAAGGATAACCCTCGCGCCGTTCTTTACAAGGTACTCGATTGTCGGCATAGCGCCCACGATTCTCGTATCGTCGGTAATATTGCCGTTCTCATCGAGCGGAACGTTAAAATCGCATCTTACAAGAACCTTTTTGCCTTTTACGTCAAGGTCTTCAACTGTTACCTTATTATACATTTTACATTCTCCTTTTATATATATTCTTTCCGCGCGCCGCTCGGCACGCGGGGCATAAAGCCGTTAAATATATTATATATAAATCCGACGCTTTTTTCAAGTAATATCTTGAAATTTATTAAAGTTTTAAATAAATTTTCCAATCCTCCGCCTCTGCGGAGCCGTTGGCACATAATTTGACAAAATTCGCGGGTATGGTAGAACAAAAAGCACAATAACCAAAGTCTTGGGCAATAACCGTTTGTAGGTTCTGCCTTTTTATATTCTAATTATACCACACCCGTCACGTATGTCAAGATTATATTCGCCAAAAAGCGCAATAGCCAAACAAGCCTTGGGCGGCGGGATGTAAAATATAAAAAAAGAGCAATTATTTCGAATTGCCCTTTTTAAAATCTCAGTTATATACCGTGATTATCTGTCAGAGTTTGTGATAACGAGTGCTTCTGTTACATCGTCGTCATACTCTTTAACAAGGATATACGATACTGCCGCATCCTTAGAGTCTACCAAAGACGGGTCAAGAGTCGTCCAGTCAACATATGTCTTTCCGCTGCCGTCCAAGTAGTTCGACTTGCTAAGCGATGTGCTTACGATCGAGCTTCTTGTTTCAGCCGAAACCTTGCTTGAGGATCTGCCTGCGTAGTCATATACGTAAACGTTTGCACCGTCAACTACCGAGTAATCCTCGCTGTTGTCAACGTTTGTTGTATAAACGCCATACGTATCGCTGTACATAAGAGAACCAATCTCTACAGTGTTTGATGTCTTCTTGGTAACCGGACCGAAGTGCATATACGCTTCAGTTGATGATGTACCGAAGTTATCTGATACGCCGTTCTCGTCAAGGAAGTAGCTGTCTAAAACGCTGTCGAACGAACCGTTCTCATCATCTTCAGCCAAACCGAATACTGTGTCGAAGAAGTCTGCTTCGTCTGAAAGGTTATAAGCTACATCTGAGTTGAATACCGGCTGGATTTCGTCAACATAGCCGTCGCTGTCCAATGTATAGAAGAACGGTGTGCCCTGATAGAGGTCATTGTCGCCTACCGGGTCAACAAGGTCTGTGCTAACTACAAGGTATGCCAACTCGCCGTCTACATATGCCTTAATCTGGATAGCATCATCATCATTCGAGTTGGTTGTAGTACCCGATGATGAGAATACAGCCAGTGAGGAAGCGCCCGAAATGTCGCTGTTGCCCTCGCCTACAAGTACAAATCTGTAAGTGCTGTCTGAGCTTGCCTTGTTGTAACCGTAGATTGTGTAGTCGCTCTCATCAACGAATGATGACAATGACAATGTACCTACTGTTCCGTCTATATCGCCGTTATTATCATAGTAATCTGTGAAGTCAAGTATTATTGTGCTGTCGCTGAGCTTAACCGAGCCAATCTTGTATGACTTAAGTTTATACTCATCCGAAACTTCGCCTGTGTAATCGCTTCTCTCAGATGCAACTTCCTTCAAAGTAAGCTCGTTTGACGAGTTAACCGAAACTTCAGCAACTCTCTCTGAGTAGTGCTTTCTGTCAGCATCGATGATGTCGTCAACATCTTCAGCAGCCGCAACCGCATCCCAGTCAATTTCACCGTCAACCTCGTACTCGCTAAGGTCATAATCATAAACCGTAGCCGCTACCTTATAAAGGTTGTTGTTGCTTGTTCTGATCTTGTAGTTTGTCTTTGAACCGGTCTGTGTATAAGCCGATACATAGTAGTCTGTGTTGTACTGAACATATACGCTGTCAAGTACCATGTAGTTCTTAACCGAGCCTTCGCCCTCTTCAAGACTTACGAATCTGCCGAATACGTTGAGATAAAGTGTATACTCTGTACCCGATGTGATGTCAGCGTCTGTTACATAGTCGCCGTCTTCAACAAGGCTGCTGAGAACTCTTGTGTTCGGCTCATAGTATGTGCCGCTGATCTGATAACCGTCTTCGCTGTCGATTGATGTTACCTTACCGGAAACAACATCTCTTGATACATATACATCATAGAATGATGAATCCGAGAAGTCAACCGTTACGTCGAATGCGATTGAAAGAACGTCATCCTCTTCAATGTCTGTTACGTCGATTTCCTCGCCGTCCAAACCTAACTGGAATGAGTAAGTTACATCGTCGTCATAATCTACAGTGAGTGAAGAGCTGAGAAGCTCATCCTTCTCGTCGAAGGAAATCTTCGGTGTAGATGATGTGGATACGCTGTCAACCGTAGCGTCAGCATAGAATGTTACCATTACATAGTCAAAGTAACCGTCTGTTGAAGTCTTGCCCTCGTCGGGAGCATCGATAAGAGTGATTGTACCGTTATCGTTGTCACGGATGAATGTGTTGAAGTCATCGTCGCTTGTGATAGCTTCCTCAACGCCGTTTACATAGTATATAACATCGTCCTGATCGCCGTTGTTATAACCGTTCAACTTCTTAAGAGTTGACTTCTTCTTGTTGCTGTCGTTGTAGAAGTACATACCGTTGAAGCCCATAAGGCTATCTGCATCCAAGTAGTCGCCGTAGCTGCTGTTCTCATCGTCGAACATATCAGCGTCATAAGTTTCAACTGTGTTCTTTGATGTTGATGTTATAACAATGATTTCCCAATCATCATCATCGGTATCCTGGATGATTGCTTCCGAATACTCAAGGAGATAATCTTCAGCACCCGAGTCACCTGTCTTTGCGGTGATTGTTTCGGGGTCGTTCGCGCTTGAGCTGTACTCAAGTTCGTTGAAGTTGTCAGCCTTTTCAACCTTGAAATTAACCTCGTCGCTGTCAAGAGCGCCCGCTGTTGACTTGCTGTTTGCTGTTACACGGCCGTATACCTTATACGCGTCATGCTTCTTTGTGAGCAATGTCTGGTACTCGCTGCCTGTGCCGTTCTTCTGAACAAGCTTCGGATAAGCGTTGCCCCATGCATCGTACTCATAACCGTCCTCTACGCAGGCCGGAGCGTCAAGTGCGTTAGAGATTAACTGTGCAACCTGACCTCTGTTAAGCTCTGTTGTGTTTGAAGGCGAACCCTCAATGCTGTCAGCAAGGTCGAGTGTGTTAGCATATGAGCTGTAACCTGACGGCCAACCGCCTGCGTTCTCTGCCCATGTTGTATATCCGCAAGCGCCTACAAGCATTTTCTCAGCCTGAAGGAACTGTACGTTAGCGTCCGGATCGAATGTTCCGTCGCCCATACCGTTGATGAAGCCCTGGCTTACACCTACAGTTATGTAACCCGATGCCCAGTGGCTGCCGGTTACGTCGCTGAACTGCGTGTCTGAACCGTAAGCCGCATCAGCAGAACTGCCCATGCCTAAAGCCAAAACGATCATCTTTGTGATTTCCGCTCTTGTAACAAGCTGATCCGGACCGAATGTTCCGTCTTCATAGCCGTTTACAATGCCCAATCCTACAAGCTCTTTAACAGCTGTTGAATATGCTGCTGTGTCCTCTACATCAGGGAATGATGTAGCTGTAGCGAATGCTACAAATGAGCTGGCAGAAATAGCAAGAGCAGCAATTGTAGAAATTACTTTTTTGAGATTTTTGTTCATTCTCAAATCCTCCCTTTATTTTTTCTGCTTTTGTGAGGAGTCCCGACTTTATACGCACCCGCCGCTCCTCTTTCGCGAATGCATATTCTCCGAATTATCGGACAAGCGGTTTTTATTACCGCCCGCTTTGCGGCTGTCCTGCGATAACCTGCTTTATCGGACATACCGCAGTGTGTTTATAACAATTTTCACGAATAACGCTTCTACTTTATCATCGGAAAACTGCTATTAAACATTGTACTACCCAAAACACAAGTTGTCAACATTTTTTTTAAATTCCCAAATATTTTTTTTGTAGGTTTGTCAATGATGTGTTACACATTTTTTTAGAAAACCTCGCCAT
>JAJPXA010000029.1 GCA_021205715.1 Bacillota bacterium | reverse complement strand
ATAAGACTATGCTCCAGGAGGCTATACAAAAAGATCATATCGGAGCGGTAACGTACCGCGTTATCGGCGAAACGGGAAAGGATCACAATAAAACCTTTGAGGTTGAGGTTTTAATCGACGGTGTTCCAAAAAGCAAAGGTGTCGGAAAAAGCAAAAAGGACGCGGAACAGCACGCGGCGCAGCTGGAGCTTAGTAGGATAAAAAATGAAAACATATAATATACCGATTTTTGTTCCGCACCGCGGCTGCCCGTTTGACTGTGTTTTCTGCAATCAAAAGCGTATAACCGGAACGCAGAGCGAGGTGACTCCCGATGATGTTCGCCGCATTATCGAGGAGCATTTGAAAACGCTCCCCAAGGACGGCGCGTATATCGAGGCGGCGTTTTTCGGCGGCAGCTTTACGGGTATTCCTATGGATGAGCAGTCCGCGCTTTTATCTGCGGCGCGGGAGTATATAAAAAGCGGCGATATTTGCGGCATACGTCTTTCGACGCGTCCGGACTATATAGACACAACCATACTTGACAACCTTTTGAAATACGGCGTTACGACAATTGAGCTTGGAGTGCAGTCGATGAACGACGAGGTGCTTTTTAAATCCGGCAGAGGTCATACCGCGCGGCAGGTCAGGGACGCGGCAGAGCTTATAGGGCGGTATCCGTTTACATTGGGACTTCAGATGATGACGGGACTTCCGGGCGACACACCGGAGCGCTCGCTTGCGACCGCCGATGAAATAATACGTTTGCATCCGAAGATTGTGCGCATTTATCCGACGCTCACGATTGAGGACACTGTCCTCGCGGATATGTACAGAGCGGGCGCTTACATGCCGCAAAACGTGGAAGAGGCGGCGGAGCTTTGCAAAAAGCTGCTTTTGAAATTCGAGGAAAACGGCATTGCCGTAATAAGGCTCGGCTTACAGTCGACCGATGAGATTTGCGAAAACGGTTCGGTTGTCGCAGGCCCCGTTCACAGCTCGTTCGGCGAGCTTGTGGAAAGCGCGGTTTATTATGATTTAATATCCGCGGCGCTTTTGAATGTTTCCGACAGCGACGCCGCTGTCGCGGTAAATCCGCGCGAGATTTCAAAGGCTGTCGGCAACAGGAAGATGAATATTAAGAAGATTAAGCGCGACAAAAATATAAATTTGAAAATTATAGGTGATGAAAATATGAAAAAACGTGAGGTGAGATATATTTGCTTTTAAAGAGATTGGAAATGCAGGGCTTTAAGTCATTCGCGGATAAAACCGTTTTTGAATTTGTCGACGGCGTTACCGCGGTTGTGGGTCCCAACGGCAGCGGAAAAAGCAATATATCCGACGCTATACGGTGGGTTATAGGCGAAACAAGTGCGAAAACCTTGCGCGGCTCAAATATGCACGACGTAATATTCGCCGGCACGCAGACAAGAAAGCCGCTGAATTTCGCGGAGGTAACGCTTGTGTTGGACAACACTTCGCATATATTTCCGGTGAATTACGAGGAGGTTGCGGTAACAAGAAAGCTCTTCCGCTCGGGCGAGAGTGTGTATCAGATTAATAAGACGAATTGCCGCCTGAAGGATATACGCGAGCTTTTTATGGACACTGGCTTGGGTCACGACGGATATTCCATAATCGGTCAGGGCAACGTGTCGCAGATTTTATCGACAAAAGCCGAGGACAGACGCAGCCTTTTTGAGGAGGCGGCGGGTGTCGCGAAATACCGTTACCGTAAGGAGGAGGCTGTAAGAAAGCTCGCGAACGTTGAGGAAAATCTTGTTCGTATCAACGATATTACGGCGGAGCTTGAAACGCAGGTAAATCCCTTGCGGCGCCAGTCGGAAAAGGCGCGCAAATATCTTGAATTGTATGGGGAATATAAGGTTCTCGACGTTAATATGAGCCTGATTACGATAGCGAAAAACGAAAGGTCTGCGGATGATGCCAAAAAGCAGTACGAAAGCGTTCAAAGCGAGCTTGGCGAGCTGAGAGAAAAGGAATCGGAAACAGAGGAAAAGATAAACGGTCTGTATTCCAAAAGCAAGGAAAATGACGAGCGTCAGAGCGCGAAGCACACAATGCTTGTTGAAAATGAGGCGCGGGTGCTGCAAAACGATAATGAGATTAAGATTGCAGAAAACAATATTTCAAACAATCACTCTATGCTGAAGCGTATCGACGAGGAAATCGAGGGGATTAACAAGCGAAACGCCGGCAGGGAAGAGCAGATAGTGAAATTCCTCGAGGAGGCGGCGAGGAATGAGGAGGAAGCGCGCGAGCTTTTAAAATCGTTTGACGCGATGAAGGCGGACAGTGATGAAACGGATAAAAAGCAAGCGGAGCTGCGAAATCAAATAGACGATGTTCGTCAAAAGGCGATTGACGCGGGCAATGAGGCGGCGTCGCAGCGCGAAAAGACGGTCGGCATAGAAAATCTGCGCGGCACGTATTTGGAGCGCAGAAAAATCGTCGAAGCCGAGATAAAAAGCTATGACGAGGGAATGACAAGTACGCGTCTTGAAATTGACGAAGACAAAAAGCAGATCGCTCAAAAGCGCGAAAAGCGCGATAAAATAGCAAAATCCGTTGATGCTCAAAAGCAAAAGGCGGCGGAGCTTGACGAAAAGCTCAAGGCTTTAAACGCGAGGCTCTCGAATATAAATGTCGAATATAACTCAAAATCCTCGAAGAAAAAGATACTTGAGGGGATGGAAAATGATTACGCGGGCTACGCGAAAAGCGTTAAAACCGTGTTAAAGGCGCAGAGCCTGAAGCATCTTTCGATTTACGGAACGCTTTCGGGACTTATTGACGTGAACAAAAAATACGTGACAGCCATTGAAACGGCTTTGGGCAACGCGCTGCAAAATATCGTTGTCGAAACCGAGGATGACGCGCGCGGCGCGATAGAATATTTAAGACGCAGCAACGGCGGCAGAGCGACTTTTTTGCCGATTTCATCGGTTAAGCCGCGCGGGATGGACAACCTTTCCGCCATATCAAAATGCGGCGGCTATATCGCGACGGCGGATGAGCTTATTTCCTGCGATAAAAAATACGCGGACATTATCTCAAATTTGCTCGGCAGAACCGTGGTTGCCGACAATATCAACAGCGCTATCGCAATGAGCAAAAAATTCGGCTATAAATTCAGAATTGTGACGCTTGAGGGCGACGTGACGAACCCCGGCGGCTCTATTTCCGGCGGCAGCGTGAACAAGCAGAGCGGATTTTTATCGCGCGCGGCGGAGATAAAATCGCTCGGCTCGGAAATCGCGGAGCTTGCGAGAAGCGCCGCAGATGTTAAGAGCGAAATCGCGGACGCGACAAAGGAAATTCAAACCGTAAACAATCAGCTTTCGTCATACGAGCCGCTTATGCGCGAGTACGAGGACGAGATATTAAGGCTTGAAAACACGGTGGAGCATTTGTCCTCATCGCTCGAAAGCTCGGACGATAAGGCGAATATGGAGGCGGAGCTGCTGCAAATCGAGGAGCATTTAAAATCCTCGTCGGATGAGGTGGCGGAGTTGCTTTCGTCCGTAAGACGCGCGGAAAATCAATCCGCTCAGTTCAAGAGTCAGCTGGCGGAGCTTGAGGAGGAGCTTGATCAAATCGACGAAAGCCGCCGGATGAAGTCGCAGAGCCTTATGGATGAAACATTGAAGCTCGCGGGACTTGAAAACGCGGTGAAAACGGCGAACGGCAGTATTGAGGAGATTAAGCGCGAAATAGCGATTTCCGAAACGGAAATCGCGGCGAAGGACGCGGATAAGGAAAATATTTGTCTTAAAAATGACGAATTATATACTGAAATACGCGAAAAAACAGCACTCCGCAGTGAGTTGAAGCAAATATCGGAGGATATAAAAGCGGAGATTGCCGAAATAGAAGCCGAAAAAACGGCAGTGACCAACGAGCTTAAAGCGATACAGGCGTCAAACAAAGACCTTACCGATAAGCTGCTGTCGCTTCAGCAGGAGATGTCGAGGGTTGAGGCGAGAATCGAAAAGCTGGACGAGGAAAAGGAGCGCATATTAAGCCGTTTGTGGGATGATTACGAGCTTACCTATTCCGCTGCCGAGGAGCAAAAAACGGAAATAACCGACGAAAAGGCGTCGTTTGAGCGTTTGTCGGAATTGAAAGCGTCGATTAAGTCGCTCGGCAGTGTCAATATGGACTCAATCGAGGAATATAAGTCGGTCAAGGAGCGTTTTGAATTTCTTTCGAAGCAGAAGACCGATTTGGAAACATCAAAGAATAACCTGAATAAAATTATCGAGTCTATGGATGAACTTATGGTTGACCTGTTTTCGAAGAATTTCGAGGAGATAAACAGGAGCTTTGAGGTGGTTTTCAAGGAGCTTTTCGGCGGCGGTCACGGCAAGCTCACTCTTACAAATCCCGATAACGTTCTTGAAAGCGGCGTGGATATTGACGTTCAGCTCCCGGGCAAGGGACTGCAAAACATTAACCTGTATTCGGGCGGCGAGAAGTCGTTTATAGCCATCGCGCTTTTGTTTTCGATTTTGCGCGTAAAGCCGACGCCGTTTTGCATTTTGGATGAGATTGACGCGGCGCTCGATGATGTTAATGTGTCGAGATATGCTACATATCTTAAAAATTATGTGGAAAGCACGCAATTTATCATTATAACGCACCGCCGCGGCTCGATGGAGGCGGCGAACGTTCTTTACGGAATAACTATGCAGGAAAAGGGCGTGTCAAAGCTGCTGTCGCTGCAAATAGATGATGTGGACGACCAAATGGCGAATTGAGAAAGGAGAAACGGTTAACGAAATGGGATTTTTTGACAAATTAAAGCAAGGGCTTACCAAAACCCGCGATAATATATCCGAGCAGATAAACAATGTATTCAGCGCGTTTGTCGCGGTGGATGAGGAGCTTTTCGAGGAGCTTGAAGAGGCGCTTATAATGGCGGATATCGGAGTCGAAACCTCGACGTATATTATAGAGGAGCTTCGAAGCACCGTAAAGCGCGAGCATATCAAGGACGCGAACGAGGTCAGACAGGCGCTCGTTCGGATAATAAGCGGAATTTTATCCGAGCAGGACAACAGCGTCAATATTTCTACCTCTCCGTCGGTGATACTTGTAATAGGCGTAAACGGGGTTGGCAAAACCACGAGCATAGGCAAAATCGCCTCGTATTACAAATCGCGCGGCAAAAAGGTTATGCTTGCCGCCGCCGACACGTTTCGCGCTGCGGCGATTGATCAGCTTAATTTTTTGTCAGTGCTGTGCGTATGCGATTTTATCAAGCAC
>JAJPXA010000015.1 GCA_021205715.1 Bacillota bacterium | reverse complement strand
CTACAATTGTAGGAAAGGAAAAACAATGCTATGAAAAACAAAATCACAAGAATTCCCGATACCGAGCTTGAAATTATGCAGGTAATCTGGAGCAATCCGACTCCGATATCGACATCGGAGGTTAAAAAAGTTTTGGAGAAAAAACGCGCGTGGTCGGCGGGAGCGTTGCAGACGCTCTTGAACCGCCTTATTGACCGAGGTTTTCTTAAAGGAGAGATGAGAGGCAAAAGCAAAACATATTCGCCGCTCGTAAAGGAGGATGATTATATAGCGGTTGAGAGCAGGTCGTTTTTAAAAAAGCTCGGCGGCAATTCGATTACGAGTCTTGTCGCCTCGCTTTACGACTCAAAGTCCATATCGGATGAGGATTTAAAGGAGCTTAACGATTTTATCGAATCCGCGCGCAGAAACGGCTGAGGGCAATGCCGGAAAGGGGTATTATGAACACATTATTTGTTAATTTAATCGAGCAGGCTGTGCCGATTTCCGCGCTGATAGCGCTGCTTCTGGCGGTTTCGCCGCTGATAAAGAAAAGTCTTGTCGCGAAATGGCGGTATTTTATGTGGCTGTTTGTGGCGGTCAAGCTGATACTGCCGTTTAAGATAGGCATTTTCGGCACGCCTGTGATTATGGAGGTGCCGAGTCAAATATCGGGCATACCGATTATGTCGGGAACAACCGCAGTCGCGGATATTGCAGCCGCGGATATTGCAGCTGCGGATATTGCCGGCGCGGAAGCGGCGGGGCATATATCGCTGCAAACGATTTTTATGCTGATATGGATTTTCGGCGCGATTATGTTCGCGGCGTATCAGCTCGCGAATTATATCGCTTTTAAGCGCGCGGTAAGACGCTGGGAGCGCCCCGTTTCCGAGGAGCGGATAACAGCCGCGGCGGCGGAGATAAAGAAAAGCCTCGGCGAAAAGAGAAAAATCGATACGGCAATCTGCAAGGCGGTGTCCACGCCTATGGTATTCGGTTTTATAAAGCCGAAGCTTCTGCTGCCGGAGCGCGAGTACACCGATGAAGAATTGAGGGTTATATTATATCACGAGCTTATACATTTTAAGCGCAACGACGTCTGGTACAAGCTGCTTCTTCTGATTGCAAATGCCCTGAATTGGTTCAATCCGCTTGTGTATATAATGGCAAACGCGGCGAATAAGGATATAGAGCTTGTCTGTGACGGCGAGGTTGTAAAGGGCAGGGATATGGATTTCCGCTGTGATTACTGCCGCCTTATCCTAAATGCGGTACACAGCGGCAGAAATATGAAAACGCCGCTTTCGACGTGCTTTGTATTTTCGAAGAGGGTTATACGCGAGCGCTTCGGCGGCATACTTGACTTGAAAAAGAAGCGCCGCGGCGCGGGTTTGTTTGTAATCGTGGCGCTTTCGGTATTTGCGAGCGGCAGTCTTGTCGGCTTTGCGACGGAAAAATCGGCGGATGTTTTGGAGGATGATTTAAGGATTATCGAGCGTCCGGCGGCGGAGGACGCGCAAACACCGATTGCATCGATTGAGCCGACCGCGCCGACTGCGTCGGAGCCGGCTGTGCCGCCGTCGTCCGAGCCGACCGAGCGCGCGTATGAGAGCGGCGCAAATGTGTACGACAGTGCGGACGCGGCCGCCGAAGCCGATTATGGTCAATCGGACGCATATGGAGAAAGCTCGGAGGGATGCTCGGATGAGGAAATCGCGCCGGATACCGCGCAATACGGCGAAAATGTTATAGATTTAAGTAAAAACACCGCTCGGCTGGATATACATTTTTATAATGAGAACGAATCGTACACCTCGTCGAATGTATACATAGCGGACGAAAATATCGAAATGGTAGTCGCGGCGTCGGGAAACGTGACGGTGCGCGTGATTGACGATGCCACGGGCGAGGTTGTAAGCGAGAGCGGCGCGTCGGACAGCGGTTCGACCATTGTAGTGCCGAGCGGCGCGTATTCGATAACCGCGGTTTCGCCGGAATACACGGAAACAGATACGGACGCGTCGATATACGTTTACGGAAGAGATGCAGAATAATTCATCAGTAAATTTGGTTTAAGGTGAGTAATATATGCGAGGCTCTGCCTCGCGCTCCGCAAGGACTTGCAGTCCTTGACCTGCGTGCGAAACTATCGTTTCGCATTTGAGAACAATAAACTTCGTAGGGGACACTTGACTTTGCTCCGCAAAGTCAAAACCCTCGACGTCCCTTTTAAACCCCTCAGTCCGCCAAAGGCGGACAGCTCCCCTAGTAGGGGAGCCTTGCAATGCTCGTCCAAAAGCCTCCCCTACTAGGGGAGGTGGCACGGCGCAGCCGTGACGGAGGGGTTTATTTATCACATATCGCATTACTGCTACACTAAACCCAAATTTACAATCACAAAACAAGGAGGAATACAATTATGAAAAAAATAATATCAATACTGTGCGCCTTTGCGCTGGCGGCTTCAATGCCGGCCGCGTTTGCGGCGTCGGGCGAAGCCGCGGTTACGGCGGCGGACGTCGAGGCGGCGATGGCGGCGGACGCGCTCGCGAATAACGCGGAGGATTTGGCGGTGTTTGAGGCATCGGGCAGCTATGAAAAATATATCAAAAAAATCGATCCCGAGTATACGTACCCGATGTATGTACTTACTCTTGCGGATGATTATGAGCTTGTGTTTGAAACAGGCGAGTGGGAAGAAGTAATAGAGCGGTTTGCGGATATTGACCCGGAAACGGCGTCTGTATCGGAGCTTATCAAGTATACCGATTATCAGAATGAAAAAATTTATATGGGTATGAGCTTGGAAAGGTCAAGCTGGTATTGCAAGCTGTATCTTACGGGCGGCTCGGGTGAAACCGGTGTAGGCAATAAGCAGCGATTTTTCTTTAACGCGTCAGACATTGCGGATGTTATAAACGACAGCGGAATCGGCACACCGAAAAGCGTTAAATACATCGATATGACGCTTATTGCTCTCGCAAACCGCAAAGCGGTTCCGGATTGGACAGGCAGCGCGGTGCTTATTACAACAGAAAAGGGTGAGTATGTCGTCACGGACGTTGAATATACCGACGACGCTGTTTCACATTATGTTATGCTTACCGGCAGCGAGCTTTTGCGGCTTTGCAAGGGTGATGCCGAGCCGTACAACGAGCGCGCGTATGAAAGTATGACTGTAAGCGCCGCGCCGACATATTCGGATATAGAGGGTGACAGCTCGGTCGACCTGCTTACAAGGCTCGGAATTATCGAGGGCTACGAGGACGGCACGTTCAGGGGCGAAAATTATGTGACCCGCGCCGAGGCGGCGAAGATGATTGCGCTTACGCTTGAGGGAAGTTATGCGTTTGAGCTAAGCAAGGATGAAAATGACGAGAGCGAAACCGGAGAGGAATATATCTACGAGGAGTTTACGGATATCGACGGACATTGGGCGAAAAAATACATACATTACGGCGCGGGAATGGGATATGTAATCGGTGACACCCGCGAGGAAATACACTTTGCAACGGATGAATTTTCGGGTGAGGAAACCGAATACTCGTATATGCGCGCGGTAGGCGAATTTCGTCCTGATGATACCGTAACGGAGCGCGAGCTTGCGAAAATGCTTATAGTCGCTGCCGATGACAACGGCGAAACCATGGCGGAAGCCGAGGGCGGCTGGTATGAGGGTTATGTCGCCGTCGCGAAGAGGCTCGGTATATGCGATAACGCGTCGGACGCGCCCGCCACGCGTCTTACCGCGGCGCATATGATACGGAATACTCTCGACGCGGATGTTTCACAATTTTCTTGGAAAAATGTTGAAAGTGTGTATAATTGGGGAAGCGACGTTATGGAAACAACCTATGAAAAAGGCGCGTTTTACAATTACATCGAAGATTCGGTAAAGCTCAAAGGAACGATAACCGCGACCGCCGACGCCGACAGTTCCCTGCGTGAGAACGAGATAAAATTCGTTATAAGCGAAAATGTAAAAAGCAACGCCGGAGATTTCGATGCGGGCGAAGAGGTGACGCTCGTTGTGAGGCATGACGATATAAAGAATTATGTAAACCAAGACTGCGCCCTGTACGCAAAAAAGCTTTGCGGTATGTATACAGCAGTTATGGCGAAAGAACAATAAATTTTTATTTGCGTGTGTAAACCCCTCCGTCACGGCTACGCCGTGCCACCTCCACCGCGGCACTTTTGCGAAGCGAAACTGCTAAGGGGGAGGCTTATGTAGCAGTCATTTAAGGCTCCCCTACTAGGGGAGCTGTCAGCGCAGCTGACTGAGGGGTCTTCGTAGGGGCGAACAGTGTTCGCCTGCAAATTACGAATGCGGCACAACGGGCGGGCAATGCCCGCCCCTACGAAAACGACATAAATTCAATTGCAAATCCGTAGGGGCGCCCATTGGGCGCCCGCGGGCGAACCGGCGCAAACTTACCCGCACATCCGTAGGGGCGCCCATTGGGCGCCCGCGGGCGAACCGGCGCAAATTTACCCACGCATCCGTAGGGGCGAACAGTGTTCGCCCGTTTCCGGCAATTTAACGTATTTATGCGGGCGAACAGTGTTCGCCCCTACGAAATACCCGGCAACATCAACACCCCAAAAAGCAAAAATTTATCACAGCAACAGGGCAACACCCATTACATACACAACCAAATCATAAATCAAAGGAGCGGAATATTATGATTAATACAAAACCAAAGCTGAAAGGGAAAATCCTCAGCTTGCTCACGGCATTCGCAATGCTCGCGGCGGTACTGCCGGTGTTACCGGCGGAGGTTACGGCGCTTGCGGCTACGACGGAAAACTACGGCGGCAGCGCGTTTACGGTTACAACGGACGTTACGGACGGGTGCAGCTACGCTGACAGCTTGCTCACCATATCCTCGGCGGGCGAATACACCATATCGCAAACGGACGGCACGGACGAGGCGACCTCCGACACGATAGCGATTACGGCTACGAACGGGGATGTCACAATCAACCTTGCGGGCGTGAACATATTAAGCAGCAGCACATCGCCGTTTTTGATTGACTCATCCTCAACCGCCAACGTCAAGGTAGTGCTGAGCAACACGAACACGCTCACGGCAACAGGCGGTGATTATGCGGGATTGCAGAAAGGCACAGGCGAAAACTATTCACTCACAATCACAAGCGCGAGTGGCGAAGGCAGTACGGACGGCACAATAACCGCGTCAAGCGGCTACAGCGGCGACACCGGCAACAGCGGCGGCGCGGGAATCGGCGGCGGCAGCGGCAGCGAGGGCAGCAATATCAAGATAACCGGCGGCACGGTTACCGCCGCAGGCGGCTACGGCGCCGGCACCGTAGCCGCCTGC
>JAJPXA010000056.1:2348-5368 GCA_021205715.1 Bacillota bacterium | reverse complement strand
AAACAATATAATGGTTATATCATCCATAATCAACTTTGGCAACGCTAACACAAATCCTGCGGATTTGCCCGCTACAATTTGCAAGCAAATTGTAAGCCTCCATTCTATCGTGTATGTTCGATGTTGAATAACCCTTACCCGAACATTAGAATTTGCGAAGCAAATCGGTGAGGGCGAGGCGAAGCCGCGGGGCTTTAGCCCTTGCCACCCTCTTGCCGATAGTTATTCTATCACACGTGCCGAAAAATGTCAAATTTTACATTTGCCGGCGAAAAATATTGACATTGTGCGGGGAATGTGGTATACTTTACGTAAGTGGGGAAGTATGAGGAAAGTTTACGGGGGAAATTGCGAAAAAAGTCGAAAAAACCGAAAAAAATTTTTACGAAAGGACTTGACAAAAATGTTTACCCGGGATAGAATTATACATACATACATACATACATACATACATACATACATACATACATACATACATATAGGGTAGGTATGTTTATTTTTTGTGCTTACAACGAGTTTACGGCGCAGTGCGGCAATGTTTGCCGCGCCGCGCCTTTTTTGGTGGGAGGATAGCGGGGTGCAAGTTGACAGAATGGGTGAAAATCCCCGCACATCCGTAGGGGCGCCCCTTGTGGGCGCCCGCGAATGCGGCACAACGGGCAGCCACAAGGGCTGCCCCTACGAAGGAGGGTAAACCCAGCACATCCGTAGGGGTCGGCGCCTCGACGACCCGTGCCAGCGGTTTAATTTGGCGCTTATTAAGGGACGTCGAGGGTTTAAACGGGCGAACGATGTTCGCCCCTACGAAGGAGGGTAAATCCAGCACATCCGTAGGGGCGGGCAATGCCCGCCCCTACGAAAAGCAGTGTGAATACACCTTACAATATTCCAAATTACAGGGCAGGTGCCCTTTGATATAGAAAAATTCAAAAAGAATGGGAGGACACAAAAATGTTAAAAACGAAAATGAAAGGGAAAATACTCAGCTTATTTACGGCATTCGCGATGCTCGCGACATTGTTGCCGGGGTTACCGGCGGGGGTGACGGCGCTTGCGGCTACGACGAATACCGACAGCGCATTTACGGTTACGACCGAGGACGGCAGCTGCAGTTATAGCGACAGCGTGCTTACAATATCCTCGGGCGGTACATACACCATATATCAGACGGACGGAGTTGAAAGCTCCACAACCGATACAATACAAATCACGGCAACGGACGACGTTACAATCAACCTCGCGGGTGTGAATATCAAGAGCAGCAGCGCATCGCCGCTTTTGATTGACAGCGACGCAGGCAGCGTAACGCTTCAGCTCAGCGGAACCAATAAGCTTGAAACAAGCGCGCAAAATTGTTCCGGAGTGCAAAGAAAATCGTCTAACACGTTCACAATCACAAGCGCGGCGGGCAACGGCAGCACAGAGGGCAGCCTTACGGCAAGCGGCGGCAAGTATGGTGCGGGAATCGGCGGCAACAATAACGACATTATAATAAACGGAGGCACGATTACTGCAACGGGCGGTCAATACGGCGCGGGAATCGGCGGTCAATATGATGCTTCGGGGAATGTTATAATAAACGGCGGTAAGGTTACTGCAACGGGCGGTGACTACGGCGCGGGAATCGGCGGCGGTCAATACAGATCCGCTACCGTTACCATAAACGGCGGCACGGTTAATGCAACCGGCGGCTGCTATACGGCGGGTATCGGCAGCGGTTGGAAGACCATCATGGGCGGCACTGTCAACATCAGCGGCGGCACCGTTACGGCAAAAGGCAGCACAAATGCGGCGGGCATCGGCGGCGGATACCAAAGTCCCGGTATAGTTACCATAAGCGGCGGATATATTAATGCGTCGGGCGGCACAACCGCGATAGGCAGCGGCAGCGGCTATAGCGGTTCGGGCGGTTCAATCACTATACGCGGCGGCTATTTCGCGGGAAGTTACACCACCGGCGCGGGCGGTGATACGGGCACGGTTTACGGTTGCGCGGTCGCAAGCGGCTACACCGTCTACGCCAACACGGACGCCGACACCAACGGCACATACGGCTGTATCGTCGTGTCAGACACGGACGAGTTCGTAGTAAGCGGTGACGGCGGGTATACATACGCGGACAATCTGCTCGACATATCCTCCGGCGGCACATATACGATTTCACTCAACACTTACGCAAACGGTTCAGAGTTCGACCGCGCGTCGAACGACACAATCATGGTCAGCGCGGAGGACGATGTTACGATTACGCTCGATAATCTGGAAATCGCGAACTCAAGCGCCGCGCCGATTGAGATTGACGGCGGCGACGCGGAAAACACGGTCACAATAAAGCTGAAAGGCACCAACTCGCTCCTTGCGGACGAATCGGACAGCAATGCCGGTTTGCAGAAAACTTCAAGCGATAACACGCTTGTTATAACCAGCGCCGACGGCGACGGCGAAACCACCGGCAGTCTGAATGCCTACGGCGGCAGCTATGGCGCAGGAATCGGCGGCGGCTACTGCGGCAACGGCGGGAACATAACCATAGCGGGCGGCACGGTAACCGCAACCGGCGGTTCCCGAGGCGCAGGCATAGGCGGCGGTTATGCCGGCTCGGCAAGCAGTATTACAATAACCGGCGGCACGGTCAACGCGACAGGCGGCAGCAACGGAGCAGGTATAGGTTCGGGCGGTCCCGGCGCCACTTACGGCTATAGCGCAAGCGATATTACGATAAACGGCGGCGCAGTTACCGCAAAGGGCGGCGACTACGCCGCGGGAATCGGCGGCGGAAATAGGGGTGACGGCAGCAGCATAAAGATAACGGGCGGCACGGTTAATGCCACCGCAGGGATAAAAGCCGCAGGTATAGGCGGCGGCAACAATGCTAACGGCAGCGATATAACGATAAACGGTGGCGAAGTAACCGCAACCGGCGGCACGGAAGCGGAGAACGGCGGCGCAGGAAACGGCGGCGGCGACAACACAAAAGCCGCCGCAAACACAAAATCCGCACACAGCGAACCCCCAACCAA
>JAJPXA010000056.1:0-2338 GCA_021205715.1 Bacillota bacterium | reverse complement strand
CAACGGCAACGGCAGCAATATCACAATATCCGGCGGCAGCGTAACCGCAACCGCCGGCAACGCCAGCGCAGGAATCGGCGGCGGTTACGACGCCGACGGCAGCAATATAACAATAACCGGCGGCACAGTAGAAGCGATCGGCGGTTATTACATATACACGTATGAGGACGGAGAAACATACTACTATTACTACGGCGGCGCCGGCATCGGCGGCGGCTTGGGCGGCGACGGCACCGGTATCACAATCACCGGCGGCAGCGTAACCGCAACCGGCTATTACGGTGCGGCGGGCATCGGCGGCGGTAAATACGGCGACGGCGGCACAAATAACGCCGGCGAAAGCATTATAATCACCGGCGGCACGGTAACGGCTGTCGCAGAGGCGGGCGAAAGCAGAGATTACGGCGCAGGAATCGGCGGCGGTCACGGATATGAGTATAACCTCGGATACGGCAATGTTGAGATAAGCGGCGGCAATATCAGCGCCACCACGGGCGGCGAAGCGGAGCCTATCGGACACGGTTGTTTTGAAGAAGTATCTAGTCCGGTAAGTATCAATACAGCCGATGTTACAGGATATACCGTCACAATCACCGGCGGCTGCTTTGTCACGGGCGATACGGAAGCTAACACGGTTTACGGCGTAACACCTGCGGACGACTACAAGGTTTACGCGAACGCGGACGCGGGCAGCGATTATCCGTATATCGTCGCGTCGACCACGCAGGCATTTTTGGTGGATGTCGGCAGCGGGTACGACTACACCGACGGCTTGCTGAACTTCACCGACGGCGGCGAGTACACCGTTTCGATGAATACCTACGCGGGATTTACAAGTACCACGACCGACACGATTAAGGTCACCGCGGACGATGATGTTACAATTACGCTTAACGGCGTGGATATAGCGCCCACAAGCGAGGTCGCAAAATCGCCGTTTGAAATTGACGCAACCGGCGATGTGACAGTAAAGTTGAGCGGTGCAAACACCCTTGACGCAATCGCCACAAACTCTTGCGCCGGTTTGCAGAAAACATCAACGAGTAACACGCTTACAATTACGTGCGAAACCGACGATGAAACCGACAGCCTGACCGCTACCGGGCGCAACGGTGCGGGTATAGGCGGTGCAGCTTATGCAACTGCAAATAATATAATAATCAACGGCGGTACAATTATGGCGAGCGCTGACAGCAGCGGCGCGGGAATCGGCAGTGGTCGTGAAGCCTCGACCGCCGTCAGCGGTATTACTATAAAGGGCGGTAATGTTACGGCGTCGAACGATGGCAATGGCGCCGGCATAGGCGGCGGTTTTAAAGTCAGCGCTGTCAACATTAAAATAACCGGCGGCGAGGTTACGGCAACCGGCGGTGACGGCGCTGCCGGTATCGGCGGCGGACATAACGGCAGCGGAAGCGATATCACTATAACCGACGGCACGGTTACTGCAACCGGCGGAGCGTATAATAATTATATCGGCGCCGGCATAGGCGGCGGCTATAATGGCAGCGGCGAAAGTATCACAATTTCCGGCGGTTATATAACCGCAACTCCCGGAAAGAGCGGCGTGGATGCTATCGGCAAAGGCTACGGCGGCTCGACGGCAAGCGTATCAATCACCGGTGGCTGCTTCGCGGAGGACTACGAAAGCGGCAAAACGACGATTTACGGCATAACGCTTGAGGATGGCTATAAGGTGTTCAAGAACACCGAAAGCGAAACAGGAACCGATTATCCAAGCAAGGTGTTGTATTACCCGCACGATTTTACGGTTACCACGGAGGTTGACGAAGGGTATGCATATGTAGGCGATGTTCTGACGATTTCCAAGGGCGGCGAATATACCGTCGAGATGGGAACAGAGGGAGCGACCACGGACGAAACGATAAAGATTACAGCGGAGGATAACGTTACGGTCACGCTTGACGGCGTGAGCGTGGAAAGCAGCGCCGCGCCGCCGCTCGAGATTGACTGCGGCGATACGGAGAACAGCGTGACGGTATTGCTGAGCGGCACGAATACGCTTAAATCGACCGGTGATTCTTACGCGGGCGTTCAGAAAACCTCGGAAAACAATACACTTATAATAGACAGCGCAAACGATGATGATGAAAGCGATACGCTGACCGCGACCGGCGGTAACGACGCCGCGGGAATCGGCGGCGGCTATAAGGGCAACGGCATTAATATCACGATAAACGGCGGCAAAATCAGCGCGGCCGGCGGCAAGTGGGGCGGCGCAGGCATAGGCGGCGGCGAAATATGCGCCGGCAGCGAAATACCCATAAGCGCCGGCAACATAACCGGCGGCGCAAATACACCTCTCCGATCCACCGAA
>JAJPXA010000233.1 GCA_021205715.1 Bacillota bacterium | reverse complement strand
GCATTGGTAATGCTGACGTAGCTCAGTTGGCAGAGCACTTCATTGGTAATGAAGAGGTCGGCGGTTCGACTCCGCTCGTTAGCTCCCCGAAAACCTTAGGAACTATGCGGTTTCTGAGGTTTTTTGTTTATCAGACGAAAAAATATAATTACGGTAAAAATTTTAATGCGGCATTTAAAATTTCGCATAAATAAAAAACAACGAATTTTGACAATTGTCGGGTTTTTGTTTATTCATCCATAATATCATACACGTAATCGTTTATTTTTTCGGCGTAATCTACGGTTGTTTTTGTGCCGCTGTTTTTGCGTTCACAGTAGGCTATGCAGTATCGGGCGTCGTCAGCCATTTTTTTATTGCGTATTTGCATACATCCGTTAAAATATTCGCTGTCGCTTACGTATATGTAAGAATCACTCTTGGATAATATTATTCGCGCGGCAAATCTTTGAGAGTCGTTCCATTTTTTCATACTTCCCTTACACGGAAAATAAATATGGAGTCTGATATACGGGTATTCCTCCCTCAGACTTATAACCGCTTGCGCCGCCATCGTATCAAAGCCTATGGCGCCGCCGGTTATGAAATCCGTAACACCCTTATCCTCTATAAGGGATTTGATTTTCTTCCGTAAATTTTTCTCAAGCTGTGAAATTTTATTTGCGGCGATTATTCTGTGACCCGTAAAAAAACACGAATATTCCTTGTCCATAATTATCTCCCCGTATTAAGCCGCGTTCGGCGCGGCAGGCTGTTCGGGGCATTTTACCGCCCCAAACAATATTATAAAGCATAATCGAAAAAATTACAAGTCCATAAATCCGAAAATCGAGAAAGCCGCCAAAATTATACATACGGCAATGAGCATAACGGCGCCGGCAAAATTGCGGTCGAGTACGCATACTCTCGAAAGCGTGGCGAGCCGTATAACGCACCACAGCGACGCGGCGGCAAAAATTATTTCAAAAAGCATAGTCTTACTCCTTCCACAGCGTCAAGCCGGTTCTTCTTATAACAAATTCGACATTGACATCAACCTCGTAATCCATAACCTCATCCCGCTTTTGCTCATATTCGTTATTGGTCAAAAAGCTTGATTTTGCTTTTTCCTTAAAGCCGAGTATGTCAACACTGTTTTCTTTTATCACATCGTTTATAAATTTTTCGCACGCGAGAGTGATTTCCTCCGCCGCTGTTTTTTCAAAATTTTCTATATCTTTTTCCGACACGTAGCTTGCGGGCATTGAGTAAAGGTCGGATTCCAACGACATAGATATCGTTATTTTTCCGTTTTTCATATCTATTTTTGTCGATGGTTTTCGTTCCTGTTCCGTTTTGAGAGTGACCGCCTCGTTCTCATCGCTTTTGACGGTGAGGTATATTTCCTTAAAATCTCCCGTCAGCATTTTATATAGATTTGTTTCGACGGAACCGGTAATAAATTGAGCCTTATCGCCCTTAAAAACGACCATACCCATACTCTCGCTTTTGTTGCTGTTGTTCACCGCAACCTGACCGGCTATATAGTCGCGAAGATTAAAGTCAAAGCTCCCATCCGTTTTGACGGCGGATTTTTGGTTGACGTTTTCTTCCTTGCTTGGGTCGGAATCGCCGCTTTCGCCGGATTCGGAGCCGCCGCTCTCTTCCTCTTGTCCTTCGCTCTGTGATTGCTGACCGCCCTGCATTTCTTGGCTGTTTTGTGACTGCTGACCGTCCTCTTCCCCGTTTTGCGGTTCTTGACCGCCCTCTTCTCCGCCGCCGTTTTCGCTTTCCTCTTTATAATCATCTCCGAGATTAAACACCTGCGGCAGTGACGACTCGCTTTCCTCTTTTTCCGACGATGTTATGCCCGCAAGCGGCAGGACGTTGTCTTTTCCGCCGTTTTTATAATTAAAATAAACCTCAAGCGCGGAATTTGAGGGTATACCCTGCGTCGAATCGCCCTCATATATGAGCTGATAATATTTCGCGGGGTTTACCTCAATTGACGGGTCGACCGAAAACAGATAATTACGCGCGCTGTCCGCTGCCACGGCGAGATAAATATCGGGACGAATTTCCTCGTTGCGCGTAATTGTTTCCATAATATCCGAAATGCCGTCCTTCGCCACATCCGCGGAAAATACGACTATTTTCGCGTGAGAAAGGGAGAGCTTTTTGCTTACGATATGGTTTGCGACGCTAAGTCCCGCGTATAGGTTCGGCGCCTCCACAGCCATATTTTCCACTATCTCACTGCCGCCGCTGCCGCCCTCCTCGCTCGCACCGCCGGAAATTTTGGTCGGCTCCGCGTATTGGATTGTGATTATATAGCTTCCGTCACTCTCGGCTTTGTCAAAGCCTATGCCGACAACATAGGCGAGATCGTTCGGTTCCGTACCGCCGCAGGACGTGAGAAGTGTTAAAAGCGCCGCCGCAAAAAATAATTTTATATACTTCATTGTTGCCTCCTGTCATATTTTAAGCTGAGCAATCCCAAAGCTATCGGCAGCAGAAATACAATCGGCACCTGAATTACGCTCACAAGCTCGGTGAATTTTACCGTGTCCGAAACGGAGCCGGGCAGCCGCGCGATTGCCGTGCTTATAAGAGTTATCGGTATTATAAGCGGCTTTGAATATTTAAGCGAGAAGGTTTCCTGCAATACGGCGCACATCGCAAAGACGTAGATTGAGGAATATAGGAATATCAGAATAGACCATATGAACTGGAAAAACGCTTCAAATCGGCTGAAAAAGTTTGAAATATGAATCATTTTCATAAGCTGATACATAGGCAGCATATAGTCTTCCGACGCGGGATATTCATACGCCAGACAGTACGCCAAAACCGTTATAAATGCAACTGCGGCGGCTATTATTAAGCCTTTTTTTATTCCGCTTTTGGCAAGGTTTAAATTTTTCGTGTACGGCATCAATATATTTAACAATATTATGTCGGAAAATATTGAAAGCGAG
Source organism: Bacillota bacterium (assembly GCA_021205715.1). Lineage (GTDB taxonomy): Bacteria > Bacillota > Clostridia > UBA1381 > UBA1381 > 12844. The sequence goes on along the minus strand of JAJPXA010000233.1, from coordinate 2,437 downwards.
CTTATTCCGTTTACGAAAATAGGCTTCGCTCCCTCGCCCAATATCGGCATTATGTTTTGTATCTTGTAATACGGGAAAAGCAGCAGTAAAAATCCGGCGAAAACAATTCCCGCCACCGGCAAAAACATAAAATTTACGCGCGACAGCGATTTTATGCCCATATACGCGCCTATTACCGTAACAACGGCAAATCCTATTATTATATTTTCAATCCTGTCGTTTTGGAGTAAAATAACCTTTACGCTTTCGGGAAAAATCCTCGCGGTTGAAGAAAAATTCAAAAGCAGTATAAGAAAAATCACCAAACCGACAATTATTTTAAGCGGTTTTTTACCGACCGTTTCCGCTATTGTTATCAAATCCTTTTTCAGGCGGTATACCTTCGCCGTTATAAAAAACAACGCAAGGGCGAGAACGGACGCGTATAGAATTTCAATCCAAGCCGCCTGACCCGCGTTTTTTACCGCGGATACGGGATAGGATAAAAGCATTTTTATTACGATTACCGTAATCATAAGACTTGTAAGTTCTTTTTTTCTCAAAATATTGCACCTCTTTTAATGTTTCACGTGAAACTAAAAGCCGTCGTCTTTCGTTTCACGTGAAATAATTATTTTTTCTTCCAGCCTCTGCTGATTTTCGGCTCCTCATACGTTTTCTTGGGCTTTAAGAAGCTCGGACGCATTTCTCTTTTATACATCGCGTTCATAAATATTGACGACGACATACTCTCCGAACCGGTTTTGGGGAGCGGCGATAAAAAGTTTACACCCATACTTCTTTGCGTTCCGAGATACAGTGCGTATATAACAATTCCCGCGGCGACGCCGTAAAGACCGAAAATCGCGGCAAGGACGATAAAACCCAAACGCAGTATTCTGTATGTCCATTCGAGTGAATAATCGGCTGTCGCGAACGAGCCGATTCCTGTTATTGCAATTATGATAATCATTATCGGACTTACGATTTTCGCGCTGACCGCCGCCTGACCCAAAATCAAGCCGCCGACTATTCCCAAGGTTGAGCTTATGGGCCCCGGCATTCGTATTCCCGCCTCGCGTATCATTTCAAACGAAAAATCCATTAATATAAGCTCGACAATTGTGGGAAACGGAACGTTCTCGCGCGATGCGGCTATGGAATACAGCAGATACGTCGGAATTATCTCCTGATGAAAGAGAGTTATCGCAAGATAGAGCGCCGGCAAAAGCGTCGATAAAAACATTGCGATAAGACGTATGATTCTCGACATATTCGCATACGGCGCGCGAAGATAATCGTCCGACACCGCGTGCGTAAGCTCGAACGCATTTGTCGGAAGAATTATAGCTCTCGGACTGCCGTTTAGCAAAAATACGCACCGCCCCTCCGTGAGAGCGCGCGCCGCTCTGTCGGGGCGCTCGGTTAAAAGCTGGCGGGTAGTGAGCATAAGCGGCTTATCGTCTATTAACTGTTCCACTTCCTCGACCGCGACAATATAGTCGACGGAAATGGAATTAAGCCTATAGCGCACCTCGTTCACAAGATTTTGATTTGCAATGTCGGAAATATACAAAAGAATACCGCGCGTTTTGCTTACGTTTCCTATTTTTATACTTTCCCCGACAAGTTTTTCGGTTTTTATGATTTTTCGTATAAGCGCGGTATTGTTACGGAGCATTTCCGAAAACGCCTCCTGCGGGCCGTAGATGGACTGCTCGTTTTCGGGCTTGTCTATGGAACGGTGTCCCCAGCTCCTCACGTCAAGAATAAATCCCTTTTCCATACCGTCAACAAACACGGCGCAGCTGCCGAAATTTATCTCCTCGCATATTTCGTCAAAATCATTGCTCGCCTGCGCTTGAGAGTGCGCGATATATTTTTCCGTTATAATTTCTTCATATTTATATACCTCCCCGTCCGAATAATACGGGAGCTTTAAAAGCGTTTCTATAACCGAATTGTTCACACTCGCGGTGTCAACCATTCCGTCGATAAACATAATAAACGCTTTGCGGTTTTCCTTGAGCCGCATAGGGCGTATCACAATATCGTTATTAAGCGGATAGGAAAACCGCTTCCTGAGATACGCAAGATTTTCCTCAATATCCTTGCGGACGTATTCTTTTTTCGGCTCCTTCTCCTCGTCGCGCACGTCATATTCGGATATAACGGGCGCTTGCCGAAGAAGAAATTCGCCGGTTTCGGATTCCGGCGTAAATTCGAATAATTTTTTGAAAATATTCATAAATGTCACCTCGTTTCAAACAACAGAACGGAATATACGGCGTTTTTGCTTATTATTCGGTAATATAACGGTTTTTATTCATTATTTAAGCCGTACACGCGCAAAATTTATTCGGACTAATATTACAATTAGATTAAAAATAAAAAATGTTTCATATGAAACATTTACAAACCGATTATTTGTGATATAATAGACTTTGTAAATAAATAT
>JAJPXA010000112.1 GCA_021205715.1 Bacillota bacterium | reverse complement strand
GCAACCCTTTGGTGCTTTTGCTTCTTTTCAGAAAAAGAAGTCTTTTAAATCTTTTCAAGAAAAAGAATGCTATGTGGATGCACAATGTTCACAAATGTCAATCAATACGCTAAACAAAAATTTATCGTTTTCTGCTCTCGAGCCATATTATCAGCACCGACATATCCGACGGGGAAACGCCGGATATTCTCGATGCCTGTCCGAGCGACTTCGGGCGGATTTTATTGAGCTTTTGCCGCGCTTCAAGCCGCAGTCCGTGGATTTCGCCGTAATCGACATCGTCGGGGAGCGTTTTTTCCTCCATTTTCTTAAACTGCTCCGCTTGCGCGACCTGCCGCTTTATATATCCGTCGTATTTGAGCTTTATCTCCGCCTCCTCGCATACCGCGTCCGGCAATACCGGACGTTCCGGGTCGGCGGCGGCGGTTTTTTCATAACTCAGCTCCGGACGCTTTATCATATCCGCGAGCTTGATGCCGGTTTTCACCCCCGCGCTTCCGTTTTCGAGAAGCACCGGATTCGCAAGCGACGGCGGAACGTTCACGCTTGAAACGCGCGCGATTTCCGCGTCAATCATACGCAGCTTTTCCTGAAATTCCTCCCAGCGCTCATCGCTTATAAGTCCCACTCGCCGTCCCATCGGCGTCAGCCGCTCGTCGGCATTGTCCTGCCGCAAAAGCAGGCGGTACTCGCTCCGCGAGGTCATCATCCTGTACGGCTCGTTTGTGCCCTTGGTTATCAAATCGTCTATCAGCGTTCCGATATATCCGTCCGAGCGCTTCAGTGTCAGCGGTTCCTCGCCCTTGAGCTTCAGTGCCGCGTTGATGCCCGCGATAAGTCCCTGCGCCGCGGCTTCCTCATAGCCCGATGTGCCGTTAAATTGCCCCGCGCCGTATAAGCCGCTAATCGTCTTAAATTCAAGCGTCGCCAAAAGCTGCGTCGGGTCGCAGCAGTCATACTCAATCGCATAGGCGCTCCTCATAAACTCCGCGTGCTCCATTGCCGGAATCGAGCGGTACATCGCAATCTGAACATCCTCCGGCAGGCTTGTCGAAAAGCCTTGTATATACATCTCCTTAGTGTCAAGCCCCATAGGCTCGATAAAGAGCTGATGCCGCGGTTTGTCAGCGAATTTTACCACCTTGTCCTCGATTGACGGACAATACCGCGGCCCCGTTCCCTCGGCGTAGCCGCCGTACATCGCGGAACGCTTTAGATTGTCCGTGATAATCCTATGCGTTTCCTCGTTCGTGTATATCAGATGACAGGCAACAAGATTTTCGCCAGTTTCCTTCGTTTCGAACGAAAACGGAACAATCTTGTCGTCGCCGTACTCCGTTTCGGTTTTTGAAAAATCAATTGTGTCCGCGTGTATTCTCGCGGGCGTGCCGGTCTTGAAGCGCCGAAGCTCTATTCCGAGCTTCCTGAGGTTTTCCGAAAGCGCGTTCGCCGGAAACATCCCGTCCGGGCCGCTTTCCTTTGAGTAATCGCCGATTAGGATTTTGCCCTTTAAATATGTTCCCGTCGCGATTATCGCCGCGCGCGTCTTATACGACGCGCCCGTTTGAGTCACAACCTCCGTAACCGCGCCGTTTTCGACCCTTATATCCGTTATTTCCGCTTGTTTTATGATTAGGTTTTCTTGATTTTCCACGCGGCGCTTCATTTCCATATGGTAGCGCTTTCTGTCAATCTGCGCGCGCAGCGAGTGAACCGCGGGGCCTTTGCCGCGGTTGAGCATTTTCGATTGTATGAATGTCGCGTCCGCCGCCTTTCCCATTTCGCCGCCGAGAGCGTCGACCTCGCGCACCAAATGACCTTTTGCCGTGCCGCCTATGCTCGGATTGCAGGGGAGGTTGCCTATCGCGTCAAGGCTTATCGAAAACATAACGGTTTTCAGCCCCAGCCTTGCCGCGGCAAGCGCCGCCTCGCAGCCGGCGTGACCGCCGCCTATAACGGCGACATCGTATTCACCGAGCAGCATTTTTATTCATCCTCCTCATATTCGATATGTACCTTTTTCGACATAGGCTTTATAAAGGTTTTCTCTATAACCCTCGCCGCGTAAAATTCCATAGGATAACGCAAAAACGCTATGCCCACCGTAAGTCCTATAACCACAACCACCATTGAGCCGGGCACGCCGAAAATCGCCGTCGGAACCACTATCAGCGCCGCCGATATTGCGGTAAGAAGCAGATTAATCGGAAAATGACCGAGCGCAAGCAGCAAGGATTTTTTGAATATCTCGCTGAATTTCGAGTCAAAGGTCACCATAAGCTGGAACATATACGGGTGCATCATCGTATAAATCAGCGTGGCGAGAATAAGCAGATACGCAAGCAGCGTCGCCGCAAAATTCATACTCGGCTCGGAGCGCGCAAGGTTTGTGTAAAAGATTACCGCCGTGGGCACCAATATAAATACCAAAAGGTCAAGCGCCAAAACGATAAATCCCTGCTTCATATTTTCCTTTATTTTTTCGCGTCCGTCGCTCCAAATCCAGACGTATTTTCCGCGTGTGAACTCGCGCATAACGAACGACAGAGCCGCCGAAAGCGGGCCGCTTCCCCACATCGTGACAAAGAACACGCACGCCATAGACGCAGTCATAAAGGTTATCGTGCCGAGCTGACCCGCGTATTCCGCCTCGGGAATGCCGTTGCTTTGCATCACCTCAAGTGCCGTTTCCTGCAATGAGGCGATTGGCTGCGCAAATACAAAAACCGAGAGCAGATACAAAACCACAAGAAGCGGCAGGCTTAAAAGCGAGTATACCGCGCCTATTTGGAAAAACTTTCCGAGCTTTTGCCAAACAATGTCTATATATAGAAAAAATCCGCGTTTTTTCGGCGCGTTCGGGTCAACGCCCGGGCCTGCCTTGTCATAATTTCCTCCAAATAATCCCATAACAATTCTCCTTATCCGAAGCCGCGCCCGCCGCGCGGCGTTCTTAATATTTATCGTATTTAGTTATTGTATCATAAATCGGTTTGTGTTACAATATTAAAAACGGCTTTTTTTGCGGTTTTTTGAATAAGTTAATGCTTTACGATAAATTTTTGTTTGTGTGCCGGTTCGTAGGGGCGGGCATTGCCCGCCCGTTGTGCCGCATTCGTAATTTGCAGGCAAACACTGTTCGCCCCTACGAAGACCCCTCAGTCAGCTGCGCTGACAGCTCCCCTAGTAGGGGAGCCTTAAATGACTGCTACATAAGCCTCCCCTACTAGGGGAGGTGGCGCGTTTTTGAAATGCGTAGCATTTCAAGGACGTGACTGAGGGGTTTTCAACGCAAAGTGTCGCACACCTAAACAAAAATTTACCGCATCAACGGCGGTTATTAACCGCCGAAAAAATATTTACAATTATTAAAAAAGGAAAAGGAAATGCGAGAAATAATCATAAACGAAAACGACGCGGCGCAGCGTCTTGACAAATTTATAACCAAATATATGCCCAAGCTGCCGAAGAGTATGCTTTATAAGGGTCTGCGCAAGAACTGTGTCAGGGTGAACGGCGCGCACGTAAAGGACGGCGCGTATATGCTGCGCGGCGGCGACAAGGTGTCGTTGTATTTTAAGGACGAATTTTTTGACGCGCCCGAAGTGTTTGCGCCGGTGCCGTTTGACAGTCTTAAAATCATATATGAGGATGAAAATATTCTATTGATAGACAAACGCGCGGGGGAGCTTGTTCACGCGGACGAAAATCAAAGCGGCGCGTCGCTTATAGACAAGGTAAAAAGCTATCTCAGCGGCAAGGGCGAGTATTCTCCAAGCTCGGAGCATTCGTTCTCGCCCGCGTTCTGCAACCGTCTTGACCGCAACACCGCGGGCATTATAATAGCCGCGAAAAATGCGGCGGCTCTGCGGTGTATGAACGAAAAAATACGCGGGCGCGAAATCGATAAATTTTATCTGTGCGTTGTCGAGGGCGTCCTAACGGGCGCCGGAACGATTGAGGGCTATCTTGCGAGGGGTGATAAAAAGGTGACGGTAAGCGATACGCCTTCGTCCGGCGCGAAATTTGTGAAAACCGATTACACCGCCGTTGCCGACAACGGCAAGGAAACGCTCGTCGAAGCAAAGCTCCTCACCGGACGCACCCACCAGATACGCGCGAGCTTCGCGCATATCGGGCACCCTCTTTGCGGCGACCGCAAATACGGCTCATCCTCGCGCGGAACGTATCGGCTGTATTCGTATAAGCTGCGTTTTTCGTTTGACAAAAACGGCTCGGTTCTCGATTACCTTTCGGGTATGGAATTTACGGCGGACACGGGCTTCGCGAAGAAATTTCTCTCGCAGAACTCGTAAAGCTCTTCGGTTGCATTCGGTTTTCCCAAGCGCTTCGCACTGATTTTCATTTCCTCAATCCGCTTATCGTCATAGCCGAAAAGCTGATTTAAAGCGTCGCTTATCGGATAATATTCTCCCGCCGCGAGCGCGGCGCCGTTGTTTAACAAAAACAGAAGATTTTTATGCTCCTGCCCGGGAATGGGGTTTGCCGCTATCATCGGCAAACCCTTGGCGAGGGTTTCCGAGGTCGTAAGTCCGCCCGGCTTTGTTATAACCACATCGGACGCGTCCATCATAACGTCCACGTTGTCGGCAAAGCCGTAGGCTATTATGTTCTTGTTCCATTCGCGCTTGTTTACCGCACGGTACATTCTCGCGTTTGAACCGCAGACGCACAGCACCTGAAAATCATCCGCGGCGCTGTCTATATCGAGCAGTGTTTTTTTGATATTTCCGTAACCCATAGAGCCCATCATCAAAAGAACCGTTTTTTTATCGGCGATGCCGAGAATTTTCCTTGCTTCTTCTTTTGCTGTTTTTGTTTCAAACTGCTTGCGTATCGGTATGCCGACGGGCAGTATTTTATCTGCTGTTATTCCTTTTTTTACCATTTCATAGCTTAACCGCTTGTCCGGAATTACATAATAATCCAAAACGGTGCTTTCCCAAAACGGGTGAACCGTGAAATCGGTGACTATGCCTATGGTCGGGCAGTCGATTATATGCTCGTTTTTAAGTATGGTTATAACAACGCCCGCGTAGCTGTGTGTTCCTATTATAAGGTCGGGTTTGAACTCCTCGACATACGAGGTCAGCTTTTTCGTGACGAGTTTGGACAAAACCGCGGTTGCCGAATAGGATTTGTACGGCGTGTTTTTCTCCGCCATAGAGTTATAGACCTTGCCGTAGAGCGAGTCAAGGTATTTCGTGGAAAGCAGATAGCCGTCCTGTATGGTGTTGCCGAGCGCGGGACTGATTTTTTCAAAAATGTCAAACATTTGACAATTATGACCGCGTTCGGTGAATTTTTCGATTATCGCCTTGGCGGTGGAATGGTGCCCGTACCCCGCCTTTACGGACAAAATTAATACGTTCATATATTTATTCTCCTTCGCGGCGCCTCTCGCGC
>JAJPXA010000033.1 GCA_021205715.1 Bacillota bacterium | reverse complement strand
GCGCTCATATTACGACCACATAATCCGAAATCAACTTGATTACAACCGCGTATGGCAATACATTGACGAAAATCCGCTCAAGTGGGAGCTTGACGAATATTATGTAAAATAAAAAATTTTTAATAAAAAACGAAAGGAACGATAAAAATGAATGAAATGCAATTAAAGTACGGCTGCAATCCGATCCAGAAGCCGTCGAGGGTATTTATGGAAAGCGGCGAGCTGCCGTTTGAGGAAATCTGCGGAAAGCCGGGTTATATCAATTTGCTTGACGCGCTGAACGGCTGGCAGCTTGTAAAGGAGCTGAAGAGAGCAGCGGGACTTCCCGCGGCTACATCGTTTAAGCACGTTTCACCGGCGGGTGCGGCGGTAGGTATGCCGCTTAGCGACACTCTCAAGAAGATTTACTTTGTCGATGATGTCGAGCTTACTCCGCTCGCATCCGCGTACGCGCGCGCGAGAGGCGCGGACAGAATGTCGTCCTTCGGTGACTTTATCGCCCTTTCGGACGAGTGCGACAAGGCTACGGCGCTGCTTATAAAAAAGGAGGTTTCCGACGGAATAATCGCTCCGGGATATACCGATGAGGCGCTTGAAATTTTAAAGGCAAAGAAAAAGGGAAATTACAATATCATAAAAATAGATGAAAATTATACTCCCGCCGAGATTGAGAGAAAGCAGGTATTCGGCGTTACCTTCGAGCAGGGCAGAAACGAGCTTGATATAAATGACGAGCTTCTTTCAAACCTTGTAACCGACAACAAAGCATTGTCGGACGAAGCGAAACGCAACCTGAAAATCGCGCTTATAACGCTTAAATACACGCAGTCGAACAGCGTGTGCTACGTTAAGGACGGACAGGCGATAGGCATCGGCGCGGGTCAGCAGTCGAGAATCCACTGCACGCGTCTTGCGGGCAACAAGGCGGATGTATGGTGGCTGCGCCAGGCGCCGCAGGTGCTTAATTTGCAGTTTGTTGACGGAATAAAGAGAGCGGATCGAGATAACGCGATTGACGTGTATATCTCGGACGAATATATGGACGTTTTAGCGGACGGCGTATGGGAAAACACATTTAAAGTAAAGCCGGAGGTGTTCACAAAGGAGGAACAGCGCGTATGGCTTGACAAGAATACGGACGTCGCGCTCGGCTCGGACGCGTTCTTCCCGTTCGGTGACAATATCGAGCGCGCACATAAGAGCGGCGTTAAGTACATAGCGCAGCCCGGCGGCTCGATTCGCGATGATAACGTGATTGAAACGTGCAATAAGTACAATATGGCAATGGCATTTACGGGGATAAGGCTGTTCCACCATTAATAAATAATATAAAATAAAGAAAGTTGAGGAGAAAATTATGAAAAATATAAGTAAAATCGCTGCGGTGTTCGCGGCAATACTGACATTATGCGTATCGTTTACCGCTATGGCGGACGATGATGTTAAGGTCTATGTTGACGATGTGCAGCTTGAGTTTGACGTAAATCCGATAATCGAGGACGGGCGGACGCTTGTTCCGCTCCGCGCGATATTCGAGGCGCTCGGTGCGCAGGTGGAATGGGACGGTGAAACGCAAACCGCGACGGCAATTAGCGGCGCCGATGTAGTAACGGTCACGATTGACAGCAATACGCTTTACAAAAACGGCGCTGCGGTCGAGCTTGATGTTCCCGCAAAAATTGTCGATGACCGCACGCTTGTGCCGGTAAGAGCCGTTTCGGAAAGCTTTGATGCGGATGTAGTGTGGGACGGAAATACAAGGAGCGTTATTATAACCACTGCTCTTTTTGAAAATGCGGAAACTGCTGCGGACGCGGAAACCCCTTTAAGTGTAGAGCTGACCGAAAAAGCTGAGCTTACCGATGAGGATATGGAAATATTAAAGGACATGGCGGCGACCCTGCGATATGATTTCGAGCAAAGCACCTTGCCGGACTATGTATTTGAAAATGCCGATTCAATGTATGAGGTTATGGGCGATAATGAAACATTTTTAAAAACCGTAACGGAAATTTGGAATACACTTGCGGCATCATATGTCATTTATGTTCAATATCAATCGGAAACACTGTACTCTATTGATGCGGACAGCCTTACGGAAAGTAATTTGCTTGAATACTTCGACGATGTTATAAATAAAGCCAAAATTGACAGCGGAAGCTATATCGAAGCAACCGGCTGCGCTGAGAATGACGGCATGCGGCTTGCGGTTATAACCTTTAAGTCCGCAGATGATATGGCAGACTGCAAATATATCGGCATAGCCGCATCCGAGGACGGTACAGTGAGGTATTTCACAGCGGAGAATGATTATATAGACCCCGATAACTGGTATTTCTGTGAGGTAATCAAGGATGGACGCTCGACAATCGCCGCATTTGAAAAGACAGGAGATACAATTCAGGATATGGAGTTTTTTGTGGAAATTGCGGCATATGTGTATAGCGGAGAATAAGAAAATGTCGCGGTAACGGGTATGTAAGGAAATGCCGAACAGCGGCAAGTGCATTTTCGCGTAGATAAAATTATAAAATCGGCGGTGTGAAAATGAGAAAATACGATTATTCTGACAAGGCGGAAATCATATCCCGCGCGGCGGGATTTGCGGAAACGGCGTTGGTTGTCGCCGCGTTTATCGCCGCGCTCGCGCGTGTCTTTGCCGCGGCGGCGGTTATGGCGGCTGCGGCGCTTGCGATGTGGTATTTTACGAAAAAATACTGCACTAAAATAAACGGCGCCGCGCTGGCGAAGTGGATAAAAGCCGACGCGGATTTTGCCGATGAATTTTTCAAGGAAAATCCGCAGCTGAAAAAATGGTATTGCCCTTCATGCCGAAGCGTTATGATAGGCGGAAAATGTACCGAATGCGGGTACAAAAAGGAAAATAAAGGGAACAGAAAATCCGCCGAGTGAACGTCGGATTGTAATAAGTAAATCGAACAGGGAGGTTATATTAAATTATGAAAATTTTAGTAATAGGCAGCGGCGGACGCGAACACGCTATAGTATGGAAAATAGCGCAGTCGCCCAAGGTTGAAAAAATTTACTGCGCGCCCGGCAACGGCGGTATTGCCGAGCTTGCCGAGTGCGTGGACATCAACGTAATGGACAAGGAAAAAATGGTGGCATTCGCAAAAGAAAAAGAAATCGACCTTGTAATGGTGGCACCCGACGACCCGCTTGTAGACGGAATGGTTGACGCGATGGAGGCGGCGGGAATACGCGCGTTCGGTCCCCGCGCAAACGCGGCGATTATCGAGGGCAGCAAGGCTTTTTCAAAGGAATTGATGAAGAAGTACAATATCCCGACAGCGGGCTACGAGGTGTTTACCGAGAGCGACAAGGCGATAGAATACATCAAAAAAGGCACATTCCCGACGGTTATCAAGGCTGACGGTCTTGCATTGGGCAAAGGCGTAATAATCGCGCAGAACCTTGAGGAGGCGGAGGAGGCCGTTCACGATATGATAGACGGCGGCAAGTTCGGAAAGAGCGGCAGCCGCGTGGTTATCGAGGAATTCTTGACAGGCCCCGAGGTAAGCGTGCTTGCGTTCACAGACGGCAAGACGGTAAAGCCGATGGTGAGCGCCCAAGACCACAAGAGAGCCTACGACAATGACGAGGGACTTAACACCGGCGGTATGGGTACGTTCTCGCCGAGCCGTCTGTATGACGATGCGAAAGCGGCGGAGTGTATGGAAAACATATTTTTGCCCACAATAAAGGCGATGAACGCGGAGGGCAGACCGTTTAAGGGCGTGCTGTACTTCGGACTTATGATGACCCAAAACGGAGTTAAGGTAATCGAGTACAACTGCCGTTTCGGCGATCCGGAAACGCAGGTTGTTCTGCCGAGATTGAAGACAGACCTTGTTGAAATTATGGAAGCGGTCATTGACGAGCGGCTTGACGAGATTGAGATAGAATGGGAGGATAACGCGGCGGTGTGCGTGGTTATGGCATCGGGCGGTTATCCGGTAAGCTATAAAAAAGGTTATGAGATAACCGGACTTGACAATGTGGGAGATCTCACGGTGTTCCACGCGGGTACGGCGTTAAAGGACGGAAAGATTGTGACGAACGGCGGACGCGTTTTGGGCGTTACCGCAGTCGGAAAAGACCTCGATGAGGCAATCAAAAATGCCTACGCGGGCGTGGAGAAAATTTCATTTAAGGACGAGTTCCACAGGCACGATATAGGTATAAAAAAATATAACTGATGTTGGATAAATATGGAGGATGTAAAATGCCAATTGTTAAGACCGAGTACGGAAAAGCGGGGGATAAGACCGTATATTGCTACACGCTCGATAACGGCGGAGGATTGTCCGCCGAGATTATAAACTACGGCGGGATAATTAAAAACCTTTATTTTAACGATAAAAACGGTGTCAAAACCGATGTGGTTTTGGGACGCGATACGCTTGATGATTATTTCAAGAACGACGGCTATCTCGGAGCACTTATAGGCAGACACGCGAACAGAATCGCCGGCGGTAAATTCACCATAGACGGCAGGGAATACAATGCCGGCATCAACGAGAACGGCAACAGTCTGCACGGCGGCAATGTCGGCTTCGACAAAAAGGTGTGGGATGCCGAGGAGAGCGGCACAGACGCGGAGCCGTCGCTTGTTTTATCGCTTTTATCGCCGGACGGCGAGGAGGGTTTCCCGGGAAATTTAAAGGTTAGGGTTACATATACGTTAACCGCGGACAACGCTCTTAAAATAGAGTACAGCGCGGTAAGCGACAAGGACACCGTTGTAAACCTCACAAACCACAGCTATTTTAATCTTGCCGGATATAACAGCGGCACGCTGAAATCTCAAACGCTTTATATCAACTCGTCGTTTTACACGCCGAACGATTCCGCATGTATGCCGACAGGCGAGGTGCTTTCGGTTGAGGGTACCGCGTTCGATTTCAGAGAGGCAAAGGAATTGACGCCGAATCTTGACGCGCCGGATGCTCAGGTGCAAATGTTCGGCGGATTTGACCATAACTTTGTGATTGACGGCGAAGGATACAGGCTTGCCGCCCGCGCCGAGTGCGCCGATAACGGAATTGTAATGGAAACGCGGACGAATCAGCCGTCGATGCAGCTGTATACCTCAAACGGTTTGCCCGAGGGCGAGTACAAAAACGGCTCGCACTGCGGCGTTCACAGCGCGTTTTGCCTTGAAACCCAGTGTTTCCCGAACGCGATGAAGTACCGTCATTACCCGAACCCGCTTTTAAGAGCCGGCGAGGAGTACAAAACCGTAACGGAATATAAATTCAGCGTTAAATAGTTAAACTTTTAACGAAAAATAAACGGGTTGTGAACAAAATATGAACATTTTTGTGTAAATTACATAAAAATTAGATGAAATTAACTTTTTTTTGATATAATATGAGTATTGAAAAATCGGTTAAACGAGAGTATACTAATAATAT
>JAJPXA010000213.1:275-5510 GCA_021205715.1 Bacillota bacterium | reverse complement strand
CCATAAAGGAAACCCGCGCAAAGCAGCTTTTAAAGGGAATAGTAATAATATTTCTGGTGTTTTTCGTGAGTCAGTGGCTTCATTTGAACGCGCTTAACTACATAATGTCGACACTTCTTCAGGTCGGAGTTTTCGCGCTGGTTGTAATTTTTCAGCCGGAGCTTCGAAATATTCTCGAGAAGGTCGGACGCATCACTTTAGGAAAAATAATGGATTTCGGCGCCGACACAACCGCGGAGGCGACGGAAAACACGATTGAATCCGTTGTAAAGGCGGCGTGCGATATGTCGGCGACAAAAACGGGCGCGCTTATTGTAATCGAGCGCGAAACGCAGCTCGGAGAGTATATAAGAACGGGAACCGAGCTTAATTCCGATGTTTCAAGTATGCTTTTGGAAAATATATTTGTTCCGAACACGCCGCTCCACGACGGCGCGGTGATAATAAGAGGAAATAAGATTATAACCGCGGCGTGTCTTTTGCCGCTCACATCGAATATAAATCTTTCGCGCGAGCTTGGCACGCGTCACCGCGCGGCGATAGGATTAAGCGAGGTGACGGACGCGATTATCGTTGTGGTATCGGAGGAAACGGGAAAAATTTCCATAGCGCGCGAGGGAAACCTGACGCGTAATCTGCACGAGGATTCGCTGAGAAACGCACTTAAAAAAGCGATGATTTTATCAAGCTCCGCGGACAGAAAAACCGAGGCTATAGAAAAGTTTAAATTCTGGAGGTCAAAATGAGCGAGAAAAACACAAAGCGCGGCAAAGCGAAGCAGATAATTCTTTCACTGATTTTGGCGATTATAGTTTGGGCGGGCGTTATTTACGTAAATCCGCCGGAGATAAGCACCACGGTTTATAATCTTCCGATAAGATTTTCCGGCGAGGATCATCTTAAAGACAAATCGCTCACGGTTGTCGACAGGAGCGAAATAGAGGGACTTTCGGTTGTAATATCCGGAAGAAGAAACGATTTGCTTAATTTGTCCGGTGACATATATGTGGAGGTGGACGTGTCGTCGGTAAATGCCGCGGGAACCTATAATTTATCGGGAAACGTTACGCTGCCGTCGGCGAAATTAACGATAGTCAACGTGAATTTTGAGAGTGTGCCGATAACTGTCGATAACATCACCGAAAAAGAGATTAATATTGAAATAAATCAAACCGGAACGTCGGATTACTTGGTAAAAACAACTGCGGCTGTTGATAAGGTAACGCTTATCGGAGCCGAAAGCGAGCTTGAGGAGGTAAGCTACGGTCTTATTACCGCCGATATATCCGATGTCGAAAAGGATATGACGTTTGAGAGCAGCTACATTCTTATGAATAAGAGCGGCTCGCCGATAACCAAAAACGAAACAATAGAGTCGTCCGTAACAAAGGTTGACGTGGATTATGAAATTTATGAATCCGTATCTCTTCCCGTTGCCGTAAAGCTTTCGGATGAGCTGGCGGATGATTACAAGCTTGACGCAAAAAGCACCGTTTCACCGTCGCGGGTTGATGTGGGGATACGGCTCGGATATGATTCGCCGAAATCGGTGTACGCGGTCGTTGAAAAAATCGACGATACCGTAACGTGCAATTTGGAAGAAACGGACGGGATATATATACCGGACGGTCAAAAAACCGTTACCGTAAAGCTTTCGGCGCAAAAAATACTTTCCGATGATATAAATGTGTCAGTATCGCTGAAAAATCTTGACGACGCTTTTAGCGCACAAGCCGATGATATAACCGTAACGGCAACCGGAACGGAATCGGAGCTTGACGCGGACAATATCACGGCATACGCGGATTTATCGGGATATACCGAGGCGGGCGAGTATGAGGTACCCGTAACGGTCGAGAGCGACACGCTTGCGATAAGCGGCGAATACACCGCGTCGGTAACAATTAATGAGAGGTGACATATTTTGGCGGATATGATGGTACGAGGAACAAATACGGATGGCACAATGCGCGTTTACTGTGCCGTGACAACGGAGCTTGCGGAGGAGGCGCGCAAAATTCATAACACCTATCCCGTGGCGACAGCCGCGCTCGGAAGAATTATGACCGGCGCGCTTATGATGGGAGTTTCCTCACTGAAAAACGAAACAGATTCGCTGACGCTCAGAATGAACGGCGGCGGCGAGCTGGGAAATTTGATTGCCGTTGCGGACAGCGGCGGCGGTGTACGCGGATATGTGGGAAATCCGTTCGCGGATTTGCCGCTTAATCCGTTGGGAAAGCTTGACGTGGGCGGCGCGGTAGGCCGCGACGGCACGCTGAGCGTAATAAAGGATATGGGGCTTAAAGAGCCGTACGTTGGGCAGATACCGATAAAAACGGGCGAAATCGCCGAGGATATAACCGAATATTTCGCGGTTTCGGAGCAGATACCGTCCTGCGTCGCGCTGGGCGTTTTGGTTGACCGCGATTACTCGGTTTTGGCGTCGGGCGGATATATGATTCAGCTTATGCCCGGAGCGTCGGACGAGCTTGCGGAGCAAATAACGCGGCAAATTCGTAGCTTAAAGCCGGTAAGTTCGATGATTAACTCGGGTATGAGCGCTAAGGAGCTGTTTTTTACCGTGACCGACGGATTTTCGATGCTTATGCAAAACGAAACGATACATCCCGAATACAGATGCACCTGCTCAAAGGAGCGTATGGAAAAAGCGCTTATTTCAATAGGCAAAAAGGATCTCGAGGATTTGATAAACACCGACGGTCACGCCGAGTTGTGCTGTCAATTCTGTAACAATAAGTACGATTTCAAGCGAGCTGAGCTTGAGGAAATATTAGCGAGAGCAAAGTAAAACGGAGGTAAAAAATGAAAAGAACAAGATTTATAGCGGCTGTAATGTCAGTCTTAACGGCAATTATGTTTTCACAAGCGGCGTTTGCCGCGCAGAGCTTCGGCGATGTGCCGTCCGAGCATTGGGCGATTGAGAGCATAACGAAAATGGCGGAGGAGGGAGTGCTTTCGGGATATACCGACAACACCTTCAGACCCGACAACGATGTAACAAGAGCGGAATGGGCAAAAATGCTCGCGCTCAAGGGCGGATTCGCGACGGACAACGACAGCGTATATTTTGACGATATGCAAAATCACTGGGCGAATGAGTACGTGAATGCGGTTGCGGACTGCTTCGAGGGCAACGGCGGCGAATTTAATCCCGACTCGCCCGCGCTTCGCGAGGATGTCGCGGTAAGTATGGTTAAGGCTGCGGGCTATGATGTGTCCGCGGCGGATATTTCATATATTGATGCGTTCACCGATGCGGATGACATATCCGACGAAAACGCGCAGTACATAGCGCTGGCGGTCGAAACCGGACTTATAACCGGATTTGAGGACTCAACGTTCAGACCGTCCGCAACGCTTACACGCGCCGAGGCGGCAACGCTTTTGTACCGCGCTTACGGCAGCGCGGAAACGTCCGACGCTTCATCGCCGGACACGGCTGCCGGCACATCGTCCGGCGCGTCTTCATCCTCGTCAAGCTCCGCTTCATCGGATGATTACACGTCAAACGTAATCAACGCGATGATAGAGCTGTCGAACGGCGATAAAATAAATCTTGAGCTGTATCCCGACCTGGCGCCCATCACCGTAGCGAATTTTGTAAGCCTTGCGGAAGAGGGCAAATATGACGGCACGATTTTCCACAGAGTCATAGAGGGATTTATGATACAGGGCGGCGGCTACGACCTCGGCTTCGACGCGGTGGACGCGGATAATATAATCGGAGAATTTTCGTCCAACGGCTACGATAACGATTTGTCGCATACGCGCGGCGTAATATCGATGGCGAGAGCGCAGGATTATGACAGCGCGTCGTCGCAGTTCTTTATAATGCATCAGGACGCGCTTTATCTTGACGGCGAATATGCCGCTTTCGGCAGGGTAAGCGACGATGAGAGTCTTGCCGTGGTGGATAAAATAGCGGCGGTAAGCACCGGTGTTATCGAGGAGCTTGGCTTATCGGATGTACCGGTATCGCCGGTTCTCATTACGACGATAACGATTGAATAATAAGCGTTATATAATTTTAAATATGGAGGGAGTACAATGAAAAGAACGGCTGCGCTTATTTGCGCGCTTGCGGTAATTATCGGTATCGCGGGGATAAACGTTTCATTTACGGATGTAAACGCGTATTCCTCAAGCGATTTGGAAAAAGCGGTTAAAAATGCCGTTTTGTGGAAAGAAGATAACGACCCTCTTTCCTCATCATCCGGTTCAAAGGCGGCGGACTATTATGCTATCGCTCTTTCGAGAGCCGGCGCAACGTTTGATTCGGAGTCCTATTTAAAGGCTTTGAACGGCATAGCCGCGGACTATGACGAATACAGCTCCGCGCTTGATATGCAAAGAACGCTTTTGGCTGTAACGGCAATGAAGGGAAACGCTCAGTATATAGGCGAGCGCGATTTGGTCGCGGACAGCACATTTTTCAGAGCCGCGTCGGCGCCGCTGGATCAGCAGGGAATAATGGGATATATCGGCGCGCTTACCGCTTTGGATGCGGGAAATTATGAGGTGCCCGATTGGGCGCGCGCCGACAGAGAGGATATGATAACCTCGATTTTGGCGGCGCAGGCTCAAAACGGCAGTTTTAACGACGATGTTTACATAACCGCGTGCGCGATAATCGCGCTTTCGGACTATAATAATTCGCAAACGTATAATATAACGAAAGCATATAACGGCGAAAGCGCCTCCGTTTCGTGCGGCGCGGCGATATATAACGCGGTCGCGTATCTTTCGTCCGTTCAAAACGATTCTGCGGATTTCGGTAATTTGACGGACACGGCATTCGTGTCTATGGCTATAGATTCGATAGGCGTTTCGCAGGACGACGACCGCTTAAAGAAAAACGGCATAACCGTTATGGACGCGGTTTTGAGCTTTCAAAATTCGGACGGCGGATTCGCCGAAAAAAGCGGCAAATCCTCGAACAGTCTTGCTGCATCCTACGCGCTTTGCGCGATGGTAAGCTCCCTTAGAGTAAGCGAGGGTAAAAGCGTGTTTTTTGACTTCACGTCAAGCGACGGCATAGGCATAAGCGGCGATTTAAAGACGGGCGCGGCAACGTCGTCGTCAGCATCATCGTCTGCATCGTCGGCATCATCATCTGCATCGTCATCGTCGTCGTCATCATGCGCGTCAAGCTCAAAAGCTACCGCGACTCCAAAGTCCACGTCAAAGCCTACGTCGACCGCGCGCGCGAAA
>JAJPXA010000213.1:0-265 GCA_021205715.1 Bacillota bacterium | reverse complement strand
CGAGGAGCAAACGGACGAAAGCAATACAATGAAAAAGACAATATCGGCGGTTATAGCTTTGGTTGTGCTGCTCGCGGCAGCCGCGGCGGTTGTGGTGTTAAAAAAGAAAAACATTATATTCCCTCAAGCCGAGAATAAAAAAGACATATCCTCAAAAGAAACATACCGCGCGAAACCGCATTTAAAAATCGACGAGCGCGAAAAGTATAAGCAGCGCGAAAAATATAAGCGCCGCGGAAAATACAAAGGCTCGAGAAGATAAAAC
>JAJPXA010000043.1 GCA_021205715.1 Bacillota bacterium | reverse complement strand
ATATAAAATATTGGAGGTAATTAAAATGGGAAAAATTATAGGTATTGACTTGGGAACTACAAACTCCTGCGTTGCCGTTATGGAAGGCGGCAGCCCGAACGTAATAACCAATTCGGAGGGCGCGAGAACGACACCGTCCGTAGTCGCGTTTACAAAGGACGGCGAGAGAATAGTGGGTCAGGTCGCGAAGCGTCAGGCGGTAACAAACGCCGACCGCACCATAATGTCGATTAAGCGTAAAATGGGCACTGCCGAAAAGGTGACTGTCGACGGCAAAAGCTATACGCCGCAGGAAATTTCCGCGATGATTTTAACGAAGCTCAAGCAGGACGCGGAGGCGTATTTGGGTGAAACGGTAACTCAGGCGGTTATAACCGTTCCGGCTTACTTCAATGATTCACAACGTCAGGCTACAAAGGACGCGGGTAAAATCGCGGGTCTTGAGGTGCTTCGAATCATAAACGAGCCGACGGCGGCGGCTTTGGCTTACGGCGTGGGCGAAAAGGATCAAAAGGTTCTCGTATACGACCTCGGCGGCGGCACATTCGATGTGTCAATTCTCGATATTTCCGACGGCGTGTTTGAGGTTCTTTCGACAAACGGAAACACACGCTTGGGCGGCGACGATTTCGATCAGAGAATTATAGACTACCTTGTGGGTGAATTTAAAAAGAGCGACGGCATAGACCTGTCAACCGATAAAATGGCGATGCAGAGATTGAAAGAGGCGGCTGAAAAGTCAAAGATAGAGCTTTCGTCAACCACAACATCGAATATCAATCTGCCGTTCATTACGGCTGACGCGTCCGGTCCGAAGCATATGGATATTACGCTTACAAAGGCTAAGTTTGACGAGCTTACCGCAGACCTTGTCGATAAAACCATAGTATGTATCAAAAACGCTATGAAGGACGCGGGTTTGAAGTCATCGGAAATAGACGAGGTGCTTTTGGTCGGCGGCTCGTCGAGAATACCGGCGGTACAGGACGCCGTAAAGCGCGAGATGAGCAAGGAGCCGAACAAGGGCATTAACCCCGACGAGTGCGTCGCGGTCGGCGCCGCGCGTCAAGCGGGCGTGCTCGGCGGCGAGGAAACGGGCGTTCTTCTTCTCGACGTAACGCCGCTTTCGCTGGGTATCGAAACAATGGGCGGAGTATTTACGAAGCTCATCGAAAGAAACACGACAATCCCGACGTCAAAATCGCAGATATTCTCGACCGCAGCGGACGGTCAAACCTCGGTTGAGGTACACGTTCTTCAGGGCGAGCGCGAGATGGCGCAGTATAACAAGACGCTCGGACGCTTTAATCTTACCGGTATCGCTCCCGCGCCGCGCGGAGTTCCGCAGATTGAGGTTACGTTCGATATTGACGCGAACGGTATTGTAAACGTTTCGGCGAAGGATTTGGGAACCGGCAACGAGCAGAAGATTACCATTACGGCATCGTCAAATCTTTCGGACGAGGATATCGACCGCGCGGTTAAAGAGGCTGAAAAGTACGCGGAAGAGGATAAGAAGCGCAAGGAAGAGGTAGACACGAGAAACAATGCGGAGTCTATGGTTTACCAGTGCGAGAAAGCGCTTACCGACCTTGGCGACAAGATAAGCGACGGCGAAAAGTCGGATATACAGGCTGAAATAGACAAGGTTAAAAAGGCGCTTGAGGGTACGGATACCGACGCTATAAAGGCGGCTACGGAAGCGCTTCAGCAGAAGTTCTTTGCGGTATCGGAGAAAATGTATCAGCAGGCTAACCCGCAGGGCGCCGAGAGCGCCGAAAACGGCGCGGGCGCTCAGCAAAACGGAGATGACAATGTTTACGAGGCGGATTACCGCGAGGTAGACAATGACGACAATAATTAACTTGAAAGCAATTAAGAGTTTTCGGGGAAAGGGCTATGGCGGCAGCAGTGTCGCCATAAGCTGTATAAGGGTGAGGAAAAATGGCAGATAAGCGTGATTATTACGAGGTCTTGGGCGTCGACAAGCGCGCGTACGATGATGAGATAAAAAAAGCATTCAGAAAGCAGAGCAAAAAATATCATCCGGATCTTAATCCGGGCGATAAAGCGGCTGAGGAAAAATTTAAGGAAGTAAACGAGGCGTATCAGGTGCTGTCCGATTCGCAGAAGCGTCAAAAGTACGACCAATTCGGTCACGCGGGCGTAGACCCGAATTTCGGCGCCGGAGCGGGCGGAGCCGGCGGCTTTAACGATTTCGATTTCGGCGATATATTCGGCGATATATTCAGCGGCTTCGGATTCGGCGGCGGAAACGGCGGCGGCAGGCGCAGAGGCCCGTCGCGCGGCGCGGATGTCCGCAAGACGATAGAGATTACATTTGAAGAAGCGGCGCTGGGATGCAAAAAGAAGATAAATATAACGGCTAACGAGAAATGCTCGTCCTGCTCCGGCACGGGCGCGGCTCCCGGCACAAGCGCGGAAACCTGTCCCAACTGTAACGGCAGCGGTCAGGTGCGCACACAGCAGCGGACTATGCTCGGTTATATGACAAATGTCACGACGTGCCCGAAGTGTAACGGAAACGGACGCATTATAAAAAATCCGTGCAAGGACTGCCGCGGAACGGGACGCGTGAGAAAATCAAAAACCGTTGAAATTAACATACCCGCGGGTATCGATAACGGTCAGACGATACAGCTCAGCGGCAAAGGCGAGGCGGGAGAGCTTGGCGCGCCGAACGGCGATTTGCTGCTTACCGTAAGAGTTCGCGAGCACGCGCTCTTTAAGCGCCGCGGCTCCGATGTGTATCTTGAAATGCCCGTATCGTTTGTGCAGGCGGCGCTCGGTGCATCACTTACGGTTCCCACGATTTACGGCGCGGTGGAATACGATATACCCGAGGGCACGCAGCCCGGTACGGTATTTCGGCTTCGCGAAAAGGGTATTCCGTTCTTGCAAGGCAAGGGCAAGGGCGATGAATATGTGACGGTAAAGGTTGAGGTGCCGAAAAATTTGTCCGATAAGCAGAAGACGGTGCTGAGGGAGCATTTTGATTCCGATAAGCATTATAAACAGAAGAAATCATTTATGGATAAAATGAAAGACTTTTTAAAATGAGTTTGACATAGTTTTGCCGTAAATGCTAAAAAAGAACGATAACCCTTGGGTTATCGTTCCTGTTTTTGCGGAATATTTTAACGCGTTTCGCGCTTTATCCTGTGAACAGCTGTGTCCAATAGTATGTATTGCCGGATTTGTATACTCCGACGCCGATTTTGCTGTAGCTTGAGCTTAATATGTTCGCTCTGTGGCCGGATGAATTCATCCATGCCTCAACAACAGCCTCGGGTGTCTTTTGTCCGTATGCTATATTTTCGCCGGCGCTTTTGTAACTTACGCCGTATTCGCCGAGAACGGTTGAGAAGCTGCTCCCGTTCGGTCTGGTGTGCGAGAATACGCTGCTTATTTCAACGGCTCGTTGATTTGCCGCCGCCGTCAAATCCTCCGCCGTGCTAAGCTCAGACAAGCCTTGCTTCGCTCTTTCAGCGTTTACAAGACGGATAACCTCCGCCGCAAATTCGCTGTCGGTTACGGGCGATGCTGTCGGAGTTGCCGTCGGTTCAACTGTCGGAGTCGCCGTCGGTTCGACTGTCGGAGTCGCCGTCGGTTCGCCTGTCGGAGACGCCGTCGGTTCAACTGTCGGAGTTGACGTCGGATAGACTGTCGGAGTGGCCGTCGGTTCATCCGTCGGTTCTACACTCGGCTCGCAGGCGCCGTTGTCGTAGTTGATACCGATGTCGCACAAAAGGTCTTTGAGCGTGCCGCCGCTGTAAATATAGGTTTGGATGCTGTCGCAGTTAAGCGCGTCAAGCGCCTTTTCTATCGAAACAGCATCTGCGCCCGCGCCGCAAATCAGCGATGCCGACAATAAAATGGATGGTATAATAGGCATTAAATTAATCCTCCCTTATCCTATTATTGGCTTCGTAAACAAAATACCGTAAATCGAAAAAATATGTAAGCGGCAATTTACAGGTCTTTTGAATATTAAAGCCGCGCAATTTTTTAATTGCAAGGATATATTAGCACATTTTCGGCAGCGTTTTCAATGGTAATGTATACCGCGCGGCGCCGGTTTTCCTGGATAATACAATGCAAAAAAATACAACTCCCCGAACCGCGCGGTTCGGGGAGCTTTTTATCAGAAGTACATTTCCAAATATTGCTTTGTGTTTTCGACCATTTCATCGAATAATTTTCGCGAATTATCCAAGCTTATTTCCATATTCGGGTCGGATATGAACGCTTCATACGCAAGGTCGAGGTCGCGTTTAAGAGCCGCGTCGACAATCATTTCCTGCTCGCCCGCGATGCGGCTTACAAGCGGGTATACCTTTTCCGGCACGTTGCCGGCAAAAACCGGTGTGAGCGAGTTCGCGCGGAATGCCGCGTTTGTTTCGACAACCGCGCCGATGGGAAGATTCGGTATCTGCCCGTAATTGGGAATATTGACGTTTGTTATCAGATCCTCCATACCGAGGAGCGCCTTTATTTGCCTTACGCCCTCTTCGCCCGAGCGCTTCGCCTCGAATTTTTCCTCGCCGCTGTAGAGCTTCTGCGAGCGGTCAAGGCGCTTTTGCAAATCCTCGCGGCGCCAGTCGACGGTGGTCAAGCCGAAATGCCAACGCTTTACGGTTTCCTTGTCCTTTAAGTACCAATTTCCGGGGCAAAATTCCGCGAGATGACGGTCGCCCGCCGCGGCAATCGCGCCGAACTTGTCAAACAAGTCCATTTTTACCATTTCGTCGGAGGTGAAGGAGTTGTTCATCCAGTTGTTGTCGACCTGCTTCGAAAATCCCGTGTCCTTGTATTTTTTTACGAATTCCTTGTATACGGGGAACAGGTCAATGTTCTTGTACTGCGCCGATGTGAGCCACGTGAAATGGTTCACGCCCACGACGTTTACCTTTATTTCCTCACGGTCAACGTCCTTGATGCCGAGTATGTCGTCAATCACCGCCGCCAACAGCTTCTGCGTTCCGAATACCTCGTGGCAGCAGCCGAACGCCTTGATTTCCGGGAACACCTTGTAAAGCGTCCGCGTGCATACGGTCATAGGATTGGTGTAGTTTATTACCCACGCGTTCGGACAGCATTTTTTTATGCTTTCGGCAAAATATTTGAACATCGGCACGGTTCTTAACGCTCTTAAAATTCCTCCCGGACCCGATGTGTCGCCGACGGACTGATATATCCCGTATTTTTCGGGAGCGTGAACGTCGCTTTCCATTTCGTCGAACGTGCCGGGCAAAATCGATATTACGACAAAGTCCGCGCCGCAAAGTGCGTCCTCTATTTTTTTCACCGCCGTATAGTTCCATTCCGACGTGCCGCCGCCGTTTTCCTTCAGTCGGTTGCCGATAACCTCATTGCGCTTTGCCGCGTCAAAATCAATATCGTAAAGCCTTACGCTGCCGGAAATATCCTCCGCGTGCGCGAGGTCGCCCATAAGTCCCCATGCCCAGCCGCGCGAGCCGCCGCCAATATAGGCGATGTTTATATTTTTG
>JAJPXA010000062.1 GCA_021205715.1 Bacillota bacterium | reverse complement strand
AATTTATTACAGATGATTACAGTAAAAGAATATACGGGAAAATCAAGAATTAAATGTAAAAAAACGAAACGGAGATGGTCATATGAGCAAGCATACAAGACTGCAAAATTTCTTGATGCGGCTTCCGGATTTTGTGTTTGACTATATCGAGGTCGCGTATAACGGCGAGAGCATAAACACGCAGCTGGGATACGCGACGGATATAAAGATTTTTTTTCAATTTCTGCAAAAATTTAAATATAAGGACGTTGAAAATCTTGAGGATTTCACGCCGCAAATGCTTGACGCGGTGACGCTTACGGATTTGAACCGATTTCGCGCTTATCTTGTCGAGTATACCAACGAGTACACCGACCAAAACGGGAAAACGTGGGTGCGGACGCACCGCAACGGTCCCGAGGGAGTAAACCGCAAGCTCTCGGGCGTGCGCGGTCTGTACCGCTATTTGTACAAAAACGCCCTTATATCCCAAAACGTGACCGACAAGGTGGACTTTAAAAAGCTGCACCAAAAAATGAAGCGTCCGCTGACCACCGCCGAAACGGTGAATCTTATTTCGGTCATTTACGACGGCGAAAAGTATTTCGAGGGACGCGACCTCGCGGAGTACAAAAACAAAAAACAGCGCGATATAGCGCTGTTCACAACGTATTTGGGCACGGGATGCCGTGTTTCGGAAATAGTCGGTCTTAATATCGACAGCGTGGATTTTGAAACCTCATCCTTTGTCGTTACGAGAAAGGGCGGCGACGAGCAGGAGATTTTTATGCCGGTTCAGGTTGAAAACGAGCTGTTTTTATATCTTAATCAGCGCAAAGAGGCAGAAAACGCGAAGGACAAGAACGCGCTGTTTTTAAACCGCACGGGAACGCGCTTATCGGCGCAGGCGGTCGAAATGACGCTTAAAAAATACTGCCGCGCCGCGGGAATAACCGACCCCGACAAGTGCAAGCCGCACGCGCTTCGCCGAACGTTCGCCTGCAATATGATAGCCGACGGCGTGGATATAAAAATGGTAGCGGAGCTTATGGGGCACAAAAATATAGAAATAACGCATAAATATTACACCCAATACGCGGTGCAGAAGCGCAAAGAGGTTATGCGCAATTTTGATATTATGGGAACCGACAACGGCTGAGCGCTTAATTTAAGCGCAAAAAATCACAGGCATAATGCCTGTGATTTTTTATGCTTTATTTGATTTATTCCGATTATTCCGAAGTGCTTTGTACCGCGAAATCGCCTATCGGGAGCATACCGTTTACGCTGTCCCAAATAAACAGCTTTACGGTATATTTGCTCGGGTCGTTGGTAAACGTGACGCTGCCGCTGCCTTGTATTAAGCTTTCGGGTTCATCCCAGCTCTTCGCCTCACCGGATGCAGCCTCAACCAGATTGCCGTCCTCGTCGTAGAGCGCGCCGATTATCTGCATTTCGGTGCCGGAATAGTCGACCAAATCGTAATCCGCGCTGACGGTTTTATCGGTAATGTCGGTTATCGTAACCGCCGAGTAATCGGGGTCTTCCTCGCCCTCGATAAACTGCGTAACCTTGATTGAATCGATACCGTTTATGTATTCCCAATCGGAAGTGCCGCCGCCGCGCTCAAATCCGAATGTTACGGTATCAACCGTCGCGGTATCGGAAAGGGCGAAATCAGTATAAGCGTCAACCGTCTTGCCGTCAAAAACCAAAGATTTAATCGTGTTGGTTGACGTGTCAAATATAACCTTTACGTTCTTTGTATATGTGTTCTTATCAACCTCGCTGAACAAGCTCTGCGTTGAATCGAATGTATATGTACCGTCCTCTTCCGTCAAACCATTATAGCTTGCTCCGCCGTCCGTGCTTACGAGAACATAATATCCTCCGCTTCCATCCGTCATTGCGCCAAGACGCAAATCACTGCCGAATTGCAGATATTCACGGTTTACGTCTCTGCCTGTTGACGCGCAGAAATACCAGTCTATATCATATGTTACGATTGCGTCGTCCTCAAAATCAAAGGTCTTTGACGCCGTGTATTCCGCGCCCGGCCTTGTCGGGTTATAATATATGCGGTCATTATCGCTGTCGTATGAAAGCTTCGCCGTATCGGTTCCGTTCTGTACCCAATCTTCCACCGTTGAGGAGGTCATCGGAACGTTCGTTGTACCCGACTCGTATATTACGTCGGTATTTCCGCTTATGGTCGTTTCGGAAACATATGAAAGGTTGGATAATTGCGGCACTGCCGTTATTGCTCCCGTGCCGTCCTGAGTTGTATATATCTTCAATGAAGCGAGGCTTGCGCCGTTCAAGCTGAAGGTTTTTGTGGCAGTTCCGCTAACAGTGGTCAAATCACTCTCTAAGCCCAAAATTTCCACCGAGCAGGTGTCATTATTGTAATCAAATTCAACCGTTACACCCCATCTTTTTGCGCTGCCTTGAATACTGCCCGAGCCGCTGACAGCCCAATCGGATGTAAAGGTTGCTTCGGCTTCCGAACCCACCTGTGAAGTCATAGAACCGGCACCTGTCGAAGCTCCGCTTGCTTTTTCCGCATACGGTTGAACAAGTTTAAGTATATTATTTCCTTCCGCATCAAGCAACTGTAAACCCAAACTATATTCGTGGTCTGCCCAATCCCAGTTTGAACCGTCAATTTTCTGACCGCCGGTTACAAACAAAAATGATAGCGTCGCTTTATTCTCGGAAACCGTTTCAAAATCCTTTTGGATTGTCGCGCCCGTTTCCGCACCGGTAAGCGTAAGCGTCGCGCTTGTGGCGGTGTTGTTATCGAGCGAGGTGTTTCCGTCCGAGTTAGCCGGATTGAAGTAGAACACTCCGTCGCCGGTTATATCTTCGGAATCAATCGGCTTTACCTTTATGATACATTCCGCGCTCTTGCCGCTGTCCTCGTTGGTCGCGGTAACGGTTGTCTTGCCGTAGCTTACGCCGGTTACAACGCCGTCCGAGTCAACGGTCGCGACGGTTTCGTCCGCGGATGTCCATATAAGGCTTTGGTCTGTCGCGTCGGTCGGCTTTACGGTTGCGGTGAGCGTCTTTGAATAGCCCATTCCAAGCTCCAGAACCTTACTGCTTAGCGTAACATTCGTTACGGGTGTCGAAACAACCGTAACGGTACAGCTCGCGCTGATTGTTCCGTTTGCGGTGTCCTTTGAGGTTGCCGTAATTGTTGCGGTTCCCTCGCTGACACCCTTTACAATGCCGTTTGTGACTGTCGCGACGCTTGTGTCGGACGAAGTCCATATTATGCCCTTTGTCGTCGCGTCGGACGGCGAAAGAGTCGCGTTTAGGGTATAGCTCTTTGTCCTTTCAAGCTCGATACTGTTCTCGGAAAGCGTAAGTCCCGTTACCGCGACTTCCTCGCCCGTCGAATATGTAACATTCGTGTAGGCAACCGCCGGTGCGAGATAGTTAAGAGTTTCGCCGCTTGCGTCCGTGGCAAGAGCCGCGGAGCCTACGTAGTAGCTTGTGTGCGTCGGCTGATTGTACGCGACGTTCTGCCATGCCACCGACATACGGTACTGGCTGTCGTGCATAAGCGTTGTCAATCTGTAATCGGTAGGTATTGTTGAGGTGAATACTCTCAAATACGCCTGCCCATCGGACGAATCCTTATTTATAGGCATTATGATTTCCTCGCGCCAATCGCCCCATATATCCGCAACAAGCGTGTAGTTTCTCTTTGTGTAGTTGTTTGTGCTGCCGCCGGTAAGCGTGTAGCCGTCGCTTTCGCCCCAAAATCTTGTTGTATATCCGGTTGACGCGTCATATTTTTGAATAATGTTCGCGTCAAGCAGCTCGCGTCCCAAATCGCCGTCCCAATATACAAGGAAGTTATCAAAAGAGCCCGAGCCTGCCGAGGACGGCTTTGCCGCAACCTCATTGCCGTTAAGGTCATAGACATAATCCAAACCGCTGCTCCAACCAAGCGCAAGCGCGTTTGAATGCTCCGCAGCGTAATCATCGTCTATATTATCCATAACGCCTCTTCCGTTATCGCTTGAGGTCGTCAATAAGCCCGAATCCCAAAAATGCTCGCCCGTAGCCGGATTTCTTAAATCCATAGCGTAATATTTATAGCCCTCGCTGTCCTCCTTAACGGAGAATACTTCCTGATTGCCGTCATTATTGAAGTCGCTCATATGGATAGCGTCGCCGTGACCCAACTGTGTATTGCCCAGAACGGTTTTTAAGTCATTGTCAAGCGCGGCGGAGCCGTAAACTATTTCATCGCAGCCGTCGCCGTCTATATCGCCTATCGAAAGGTTATGGTTGCCCTGTCCGTACAAGGATGATTCTCCGCTTGACGAGCCGACATACTCCTTTTCCAGTGTGAGTGTGCTGCCGTCCCAGTTATACGCGCGTATTACAGCAGCTTTATAATATCCTCGACACATAATAATGCTCGGCGTAACACCGTCAAGATAAGCTACAGCCGCAAGGTATCTTTCACTTCGGTTAAAGTTACTGTCACCCCAGGTTGAAACCGTTTCATACGGAATGTATTCGGTTGTGGCAAGAGCCGCGCCCGTTTCACCGTCAAATATCGTCAAATACTGGGTATAGGGATTTTTACCTTTCATTCCGCTTACCGAACCGTCACCGACAAATGATGCCGTATTATCAACATTTCGTATTTCATCGGTATCTCCGACTACGGACACATAATTGCCCTGTCCGTCAATCGTGCCGGGAGCGGGTTTCATCGCTATCTCGGATTTTCCGTCGCCGTCAAAATCGTATACAATAACCTGCGTATAATGCGCGCCGGCGGTCACATTCTGACCAAGGTCTATACGCCACATATAGCTGTCGTTGTTGGGGTCAAGCTCATACGCGTCTATGTACACATTACCGGTGTAGTCCGCGCCCGCGCTGTCCTTTGAATCGGTCGGATCCCACTTTAAAACAAGCTCGTAATCACCGTCGCCGTCAAGGTCGCCCACCGAGCCGTCATTAGCGCCGCCCTCGTGAGAGCTGTCGTAAGTATAATAATACGATGTTTTGCCGTCACCCATTCTTTCAACAGGATCCGGTCGCTGTATCGGAATATCAACATATGTAAACGAGTTTGCCAAGCTGGAGTATGAGCTTGATGCGGCAACGTGATTCGTTCCCGGAGTTACCGCAGTTTCACCGGCAACATCTGTAGCCGATGCGCCCTTTTTCACTACCTTGTATGTGTTCGAGGTTGTTCCGTCCTCATCAACATAGTTTGTACCCGATGCGCCGGAGGTTGTGTAAATTTTCGTATCATCCCTATAAATATCGTACTCCTGCTCTGCCAAATCCTCATCACCCAGCAAACGCCATGACAAATATACGCCCGTAGCGTCTACATTCTGCGAATCCGCAGTACGATATGTAGCAACCAATCCGCGGTTCAGCTTCTCCATTTTACGCTCCGTTGTCTGATACGTCGGCGCGTTTGCTTCCGCGGAGGCGGTTATCGGCACGGTAACGAGCGTCGCCGCCATTGCCGCCGAAAGCAAAATGCTTAAAATTCTTTTTTTCATCTCTCTCACCT
>JAJPXA010000212.1 GCA_021205715.1 Bacillota bacterium | reverse complement strand
ATTATAAAAGAGCGGAAAATATATGTTTTTGCCGCAAATTTTATTATATGCCGCCGTGCGAGCGGGCAGGGCGGAAAAGGAGCAGATTGATGAAAAAAAGGCTTGTTATAACAGGTATGGGCGCGGTTACTCCCGTCGGATTGAATGTTAAGGAATATTGGGAGGCTTTAAAGGACGGAAGGACGGTTATAGATAAAATAAACAAGTTTGACACGGAGAATTACAGCGTTAAGGTCGCGGCTGAGGTAAAGGGATTTTCGGCGGAGGATTATATGCCGAAAAAGCTCGTGCGCGAGCTTGATCCGTTTATGCAGTACGCGTTCGCCGCGGCGGATGAGGCGCTCTCGGACAGCGGTCTTGAAATAGAGCCGGGGAATACGGGCATTGTTTTGGGTACGGCAATGAACGGAGTTACAAGCATAGGCGAGGCGCAGACGGAGCTTGCGGAAAAAGGCGCGCCCAAGCGCGTAAGTCCGAGGCTTGTGCCGAAATACATCGGAAATATCGGCGCGGCGCAGATTGCCATTGCAAAAAACATAACGGGCCCGTCTATGACGGTAAGCACAGCCTGCTCGTCAGGCGTGGACGCGCTGACGCTTGCGGCGATGTTTATCGAAAGCGGCGCTTCGGACGCTATGATTGCGGTAGGCGCGGACAGCGCGATAACGCCCGTGATAGTGGCGGCGCTTGCGAACGCGAAAGCGCTTTCGACAAATCCCGACCCTAAAACGGCTTGCCGCCCGTTTGACTTGAATCGTAACGGCTTCGTTATGGGCGAGGGCGGCGGCGCGGTTATAATTGAAACCGAGGAACACGCAAAAGCGCGCGGCGCTAAAATATACGCCGAGCTTGCCGGATACGCGAACAATACCGACGGCTATCACGTTACGTCGCCGCATCCGGACGGCATAGGCGCGGTGAAATGTATGACGGAAGCGCTTGAAAAAGCCGATATGGATAAGAGCGAGATAAAGTATATAAACACCCACGGCACGTCGACACACAGCGGCGATATTATAGAGGTTAAGGCGATAAAGTCGACTTTCGGCGAAAACGCGCCGCTGATAAGCTCCACCAAGAGCGCGACGGGTCATCTTATGGGCGCGGGCGGTATTACGGAAACGATTGCCTGCGTTATGGCGGTTCGCGAGGGCGTGATTCCGCCGACGCTTAATTATGAAACCCCCGACCCCGACTGCGGCCTTAACTGCGTGCCGAACGCGGCGGTGAAAACCGACGTCGGCGCGGCAATGTCAAACGCGTTCGGTTTCGGCGGTCAAAACGCAAGCGTGATTGTAAAGAGGTATGAGGGATAATTAAAACCCAAACAAAGGAAGGATAAAATGAAACCAAGTATCGGGGCGATATTTCCGCAGATAACGGATGATGAAATAAAAAATTTCACGATAGATAAAATAGCCGTTTCAAAAAACAAGCGTAAGATGAAAATACGTTTGGTCGAGGAAACGTCGCAGTTTATAATGGATAAGGTCGGCGAGGAGATAAAGCGCGTATGCAGGCTCACCGATATTTTTGTCGTGCCCGCGGTCGCGGCGGATAATGACGATAACCGAAAGAAAAATGTGGTTTATTATGAAAAGCCTTCAGATACGGGCAATTCTCAAAACGGCGGTGCCGAAAAAACCGTCATAGGCAGAGTCGACGTTTCGGATATGATTTACGGCAGGAGTATACGCGGCGAGGTAATAACGATAAATTCGGTAAACGAAAATACGGGCTACTGCAATATATCGGGCAAGGTTTTTTCAGCCGATGAGCGCGAGATAACCTCAAAGAAAAATCAAAAGCATTTTCACCTTGTGAAATTTGATATTACCGACGGAACAAATTCGATAACGGCGAAGATGTTTATAAACAAAACCGAGGATGACGAGGCGTTTAACAAGTTTTACTCTGTTTTGAAAAAGGGTGTTAAATCGGGAGATTTACATATCGTATGCCGAGGACGCGCGCAGGAGGACGCGTTCGCGAACGCAACGGTGATTATGGTAAACGATATTGCCAAAATCGACGCGCCGAAGGTGCGGCAGGACAATGCCGCGGTAAAGCGCGTGGAGCTTCATATGCACACGCAGATGTCGCAGATGGACGCGATAACGCCTGTTAAGGATATAATCGACCGCGCGGTGTATTGGGGACATAAGGCGGTCGCCGTTACCGACCACGGAGTTGTGCAGTCGTTCCCGGACGCTATGACCGCGTCGGGGTATAATGAAAAAATCAAGGTTATATACGGTGTCGAGGGCTATTTGATTGACGACAGCAAAAAAATAGTTTACGCTGCCGCGGAAGAAACGCTCGATTCGCCGTTTGTGGTATTTGATATAGAAACCACCGGACTTGACCGCGAAAAAGAGCGGATAACCGAAATCGGCGCGGTAAAGGTGGTAAACGGCGAGATTACCGACAAATGGTCGAGCTTTGTAAACCCCGAAAAGCCGATACCGCAGAATATCGTGGAGCTTACCGGTATAAGCGACGAAACGGTAAAGGACGCGCCGCTGATAAGCGAAGCGCTTCCGGAATTTATGAAATTTTGCGAGGGATGCGTGCTTGTGGCGCACAACGCCGCGTTTGATACCGCTTTTATACGGCGCGATGCCGAAAAATGCGGCATAAAATATGATTTTTGCGTGCTTGACACGCTTATTTTGGCAAGATGTATGTTCCCCGAGCTTTCAAATTTTCGTCTTGACACTATTGCCAAACGTCTGAACGTCATTTTGGACAACCATCACAGGGCGGTCGACGACGCGAAAGCTACCGCGGACGCGTTTGTAAAGATGATAGAGCTGTTAAAAGCCGATAATCACAGTTTGCTCCGAGAGCTTAACGACAGTTTTGACCTGCGTGAGGCGTCAAAGAAAAACAGGGCGAATCATATTATAATTTTAGCGAAAAATCAGATAGGACTGCGGCATATTTACGAGCTTGTGTCGGAGTCGCATTTAAAATATTTTTACAGAACGCCAAGAATACCGCGCAGTCTTTTGGAGGAAAAGCGCGAGGGGTTGATTTTGGGAAGCGCGTGCGAGCAAGGCGAGGTATTCAGCGCGATACTTGACGGCGCGTCCGAAAAAGAGATAGAAAAAACGGCGGAATTTTACGATTATCTTGAAATTCAGCCGATAGGCAACAACGCGTTTATGAAGCGGAGCGAAAGGGAAAGCTATGCCGATATAAACACGGATGAGGATTTGCGGAATTTAAACCGCCGCGTGGCCGAGCTTGGCGAGAAGCTGAAAAAGCCCGTGTGCGCGACCTGCGACGTGCATTTTATGGATATGGAAGGCGCGGATTACAGAAAAATTCTGCTTGATTTCAAAAATTTCGCGGACGCCGACGATCAGGCGCCGCTGTATTACAGAACCACGGATGAAATGCTTGAGGAATTTTCGTATTTGGGCAAGGATAAGGCGTATGAGGTTGTGGTTGCGAACACGAACCTTATCGCGGATATGATAGAGGATGTGCGCCCGATTCCCAAGGAGAAATGTCCGCCGCATATAGACGGCGCGGAGGAGGATATTGTAAACGACTCTTACGCGAAAGCAAAGGAGCTATACGGCGACCCCCTGCCCGAGATGGTGCAGGAGCGGCTCGACAAGGAGCTTCATTCGATTACCACCTACGGATTTTCGGTTATGTATAAGATAGCGCAGGAGCTGGTGCGAAAGTCGCTTTCGGACGGCTACCTGGTAGGCTCGCGAGGCTCGGTCGGCTCGTCGTTTGTCGCGTTCTTGTCGGGCATAACCGAGGTAAACTCGCTTCCGGCGCACTATATTTGTCCGAAATGCAAAAATGTCGAGTTTATCAAGTCGGAGATAGGTATTTCCGGCTGCGATTTGGAGGATAAAATATGTCCGAAATGCGGAACGCAGTATAAAAAGGACGGACACGACATCCCGTTTGAAACGTTTTTGGGATTTGCCGGCGATAAAGAGCCGGATATCGACCTTAACTTTTCGGGCGTGTATCAGCCGACAATTCACAAGTACACCGAAACATATTTCGGTGAGGGAAAGGTGTTTCGAGCGGGAACGATAGGCACAGTCGCGGAAAAAACCGCGATGGTGTATGTGCGCAAATACTGCGAAAAGCGCAATATTGTAATGCGCGTCGCCGAAATGAAGCGTCTTGCGATGGGCTGCGTCGGCGTAAAGCGCACCACCGGACAGCACCCGGGCGGCATAATAGTAGTGCCGTTTGAAAACGATATTCACGAGTTTTGCCCTATTCAGCATCCGGCGGACGATCCTAATTCGGATATAATAACAACGCATTTCGATTATCATAAGATAGACCAAAACCTGTTAAAGCTTGACGAGCTGGGTCACGATGACCCGACGGTTATAAGGATGCTTGAGGATTTAACCGGAGTGGACGCGCAGACAATTCCCATAGGCGAGCCGGAAACGATGAGCCTGTTCACATCGAACAAGGCGCTTAAGCTTCTGCCGGGAAAGGATATAGGCACTGATATGGGCACCTACGGCGTGCCGGAATTCGGAACGAAGTTCGTGCGTCAGATGCTTGAGGACACGAAGCCGACGACCTTTTCGGAGCTTGCGAGAATTTCCGGTTTGTCGCACGGCACGGACGTGTGGCTCGGAAACGCGCAGGAGCTTATCCGTCAGGGAAAGTGCGACCTGTCGCACTCCATATGCGCGAGAGATGATATTATGATTTATCTTATGTCGTGCGGTGTGAAGCCGGAGCATTCGTTTAAAATAATGGAAATGGTAAGAAAAGGAAAAGGCTTAACGCCCGAATTTGAAGAGGAAATGCGCGGGAACAACGTTCCCGATTGGTATATCGACTCCTGCAAAAAGATAAAGTATATGTTCCCGAAAGCGCACGCTGTCGCTTATGTTATGTCGGCGTTTCGAATAGCGTGGTTTAAGGTGCATTATCCCGTCGCGTTTTATATAGCGTATTATTCGGTTCGCGCCGATGATTTCGACGCGGAGATAATGGCGAACGGTGAGGACAGAGCGCGGCGCGAGCTTGAAATTATGAACGAGAAAAAGAAGGACGGCTCGATATCGCCGAAGGAGGAAAATGTAATACCGATTTTGGAGATATGTATAGAGATGTACTCGCGCGGTATCGATTTTAAGCGTATAGACCTGTATAAGTCGCACGCGACCGACTTCCTGCCGACCGACGACGGGATGATACTCCCGCCGCTTAACGCCTTGCAGGGTATAGGAACGAACGCGGCGAAAGCGATAACCGACGAGCGCGATAAAGGCGAGTTTAAAACCGTGGCGGAGCTGAAGCAGAGGACGGGAATAACCAAAACCGCGGCGGAAATTTTGGAAAATTACGGATGCTTCGCCAATCTCCCCGACACCGACCAGGTATCCCTGTTCGATTTTATGTAAAAGAATGCGGTATCCGTTTGCGTGTAAATTTGGGTTTATGGGTGGTGTTATGCGAGGCTCTGCCTCATTTGATTTCGCAAAGCGAAATCAAGGATCCGCAAGGACTTGCAGTCCTTGACCTGCGTGCGAAACTATCGTTTCGCATTTGAGTAT
>JAJPXA010000017.1:3359-5596 GCA_021205715.1 Bacillota bacterium | reverse complement strand
CGTATACGGAGCGGCGGCGGTAATCGGCGTGCCGGTGACATTTGTGTTTGTAAAACTGTTCGCATTCGCGAAAAAGGATAAAAAATAACGCAAAACAAAACCGCCGTTCGGCGGTTTTGTTTTATTCAATAAAAGCTCAATTTTACTTAATTTCTTTAAAATCAATTAAGCTCCACCCGAACGGCGTTATCATAATCCAGAGTATAATCACTATCGGCAATCACCGTCAACGATGTTAATCGTTGCTCGAGGCTTTCGCGGCTCAGGCTTCCGTCCGACGGAAGCGGCATTCTTCCGCTATCGTCAAAGTCAAAATATGAGTACGAAAATGTATATGAATTTGTGTCATAATGCACCCGATAGTCCTCCGAGGGCATATTGCCGAGCTTTATTTCATTTTCGTTTTCGTCGAGGAACACAAATTCGGGATTGCCCCTTACATAACCATCCTTGTAATAATGAACGTCAATTTCACCGTCTGTGATAACTATGCCGGTTACAATGATTTTTCCGTATTCGTTTATTTCGTATGTCAGCGGATATTCGCCTATTTCCTGCGTTATGCTGCCATTACCGCCGTGGTCCTCCTTTGTGGGAATAAGCGTGAAATATTTCATATCCGAGTTGCCCTTTATAAATTCAATCGTATTTTGATACTCCGTATTTGCTTCAACCGTTTCGGATAAAATATCAATAAAATATCCGTTTTCATCCGCCGCCGCGCCTGTAAGACTTGATATAAGAATATCGAGAAATTCGCCGTTATCGTCCTGCATTGCCATATCCAAAACTCGTCTTGCACCAAGTCCGCCGAGGCTGTCTGTCACAATAAATTGACTTCCGAACGGCGAAATTACAACCTTTGAAATTTCGCCGACCGCATCACCGCCCTCAAAATCCGTAAACTTAAAGTGTTGATTGGGCTCGTAAAGTATATTTGCCTCGGTTGATTTTTTTGTTTCAAGGGATAGATACGCGAGCTTTGCCTTGTCATCCTCGGTCAACTCCAAATACTCTCGATATAAATAACCCTCCTCAAAATCCGGTAAATCCTCATACCTCGGCGCGGAATACATTTCGAAGGTAAAATCATCGGGTATATTCATCTGCGAAATATCATATTTTTCGGCGCGTTTATATGTATAATCATCAACATAATATCCGTATGTATCACTGTTGTCCGCCAAATATCCATTTATTCGGCAAATAATAAACGGTCTTAGATTTTCATTTTCCCATATTCTTCCGTCTTGGCTTGTAATTGTGTAAAAAACGTGCATAAAGTTATCGTCTATTGCCAAATTGTTAAGGGTCAGTGTATATCCGTCCTGCGAAATCGACATATTTATTTCCTCGCTGTACTTTTCAAGCTCTTCAATATCTGTCATTTCCACCGCCTTATTTGATTGAAAATACGATATAATGCTCCCGCCGGCATATGCCGAAGCAAAACCCAGAAAGGTTATCAGCGCGGCAATCAGTGCGATTTTTATTTTTTTATGCTTCATAAAAATTTGCCTTTCGGTTGGCTCCGCGTTAAGGCGCTTGTTGGTTAAAACCTTTATCCTTTCCGTATCAAATTTCAAGTCAACGGAAACCCCTAAATCATCTAATCTGCTGCTCATTGCCATTCCTCCTTTGCAACATATTTTTCAGCTTCACGCGCCCTCTCGCGAGCTTTGTTTTAACCGTATTTTCCGGCATCTTCAATATTTTTGCAATATTGCGGATTTTTTCGTCGTAATAGTAATACCGCATAAATATTTCACTGTCCGGCTCGCCCAATTCATTAATGGAGTGTATCACAATTTCACGTTCCTCATCGCGCTCAAGCCTTTTATTCGGTTCGGCGTAAGGCGCGGCGACATTTTCGGTAAGCTCCACACTTACTCTTAGAGAGGCAAGCTTATTTTTTGCCATATTGCGCGCTGACGCCCCCAAATACGAACGCAGACATCCTTTTTTGCCGTCAAATTTATCGGCGTTTCGCCACAGTGAAATGAAAACGTCCGATATTACCTCCTCTACGTCCTCTTTTGTCATTGTCGAACCGATTACGTTATATATAACCGTTCCGACATACGGAGTATATAAATCAATTGCCTTCTCCAAGGCGCCGCGGCGTTTTCGCCGTATGCCTTGTATCAGCTTTTCATCCTCGGTCATAAATATGTATCCCACCTTTTTCAGCAGTATTATTTTGATTTTACACTATTATATACAGTAAAACAAGCAAA
>JAJPXA010000017.1:0-3349 GCA_021205715.1 Bacillota bacterium | reverse complement strand
GTATTATTTATATAAAATGCTTATTACATCCCGTACCCAATCTCAAACGCTTTTAAATTCACGTCGAGGAATTTTTGAGGGACGGTTTCTTTTATGGTTTCCAGCCATACATCCTTGTCAACATTTGTGCTTTTGGCGAGTACGCCTATCAGCACGACATTTACCGCCTTCAAGGTTCCCGCGTTCTCCGCCGCGCTGAGAGCGTCCACCGCGGTCAGCTTCACCTTTTCGCCGAGCTTGCGCTCAATATCCGCAGGGTACTCCATCGCGCCGGTTATAACCGGCATCGGGTTCATCTGCTGAGTATTGGCGATTATTTCGCCGCCCTTTTTAAGATAAGGCAGCGCCCTGTACGCTTCAAGCATTTCAAAGGCTAAAATTATATCCGCCTCGCCGCGGTCGATAATCGGCGAGTACACCTTGTCGCCGTATTTAACGTATGTAACCACACTTCCGCCGCGCTGACTCATTCCGTGAACCTCGCTTATCTTCACGTCGTATCCGCTCTTTATCGCGACCTTGCCCAAAATTCTGCTCGCAAGGAGAGTGCCCTGTCCGCCTACGCCTACTATCATAATGTTCATCGGTTCAGTCCTCCTTTTCTATCGCGCCGAACGGGCAGACATTTACGCAAAGTCCGCAGCCGTTGCACTGGGTCATATCAATTTCAATTCTGCCGTCAACGGCGGAAATCGCCGGACAGCCTATTCTCATACACATTTTGCACTTTTTGCATTTTTCCTCGTTCACCTTGCAGTGACCGCTGTATTTTACTGTTTTTAACAGCGCGCACGGACGCTGAACGATTATAACCGAAACCTCGTCCTTCGCCGTTTCGGCTTTTATAAGTATTTCAAGGCTCTTTATATCAAACGGGTCGCACACGAACACCATTTCAACGCCTACCGATTTGCAAAGCGCGATAAGATTTACCTGCTTTGTTTCCTCCTTGCGTATCGTGTAGCCGGTTGTCGGATTATCCTGATGTCCGGTCATACCGGTTATGGAGTTGTCGAGAATAAGTATCGTGCTTGCACCCTTGTTGTAAACGGTGTCGATAAGACCGGTAATGCCCGAGTGTATAAAGGTTGAGTCGCCGATTACGGACACGGTATTTTTCGCGAAATCCTTGCCGCGCGCCTTTATCATACCGTGCGCCTCCCCTATCGCCGCGCCCATACACAAATTCGTGTCCATACTGTTGAGCGGCGCCATAGCGCCGAGTGTGTAACAGCCGATGTCGCCCGAAACATTAAGACCGAGCTTTTTAAGCACATAGAACGTGCCTCTGTGCGGGCATCCCGCACACATTACCGGCGGGCGCACAGGAATAGGCTCATTGGCGGCAAGACTTTCGGGCGGGTCAATTCCCAGCACCTGCTTTTTAATCATCGACGGCGTGTACTCGCCCAAAAGCGTGAACACGTCCTTGCCGATAACGTCAACGCCGATTTTTTTGCAGTGATTTTCAATTACCGGATCAAGCTCCTCTATAACATAAACCTTATCGCATTTTGCCGCGAAATCCTTTATAAGCCGCTCCGGCATCGGATAAATCATACCGAGCTTCAGGTAGTTTACGCTGTCCGCGAGCGCCTCCTTCGCGTACATATACGCGATTCCCGCGGCTATCACGCCGATTTTCGCGCCGTTGTCCTCGACTAAGTTAAGCTCCGTCGTTTCGGCAAACTCCGAGAGCTGTTTCATTCTCTCCTCAACCACAACGTGGCGCTTTATCGCGTTCGCGGGCGACATTACGTACTTTGACGGATTTTTCTCGTAGTCCTTCAGCTTGTAATCTATCGGTTCAACCTCGTCGACAAGGCTCTGCGAGTGCGAAACTCTTGTTGAAAGCCTTAAAAATACGGGCGTGTCGTATTCCTCCGAAAGCTCAAACGCCTTTTTTGTGAACTCCTTACACTCGCCGCTGTCGGACGGCTCAAGCATCATTATTTTCGCCGCCTCCGCGTAATGACGCGAGTCCTGCTCGTTCTGCGACGAGTGCATACCCTGGTCGTCGGCGACGCAGTATACCAAGCCGCCGTTTACGCCTCTGTAGCTTGACGTGAACACGG
This sequence comes from Bacillota bacterium, assembly GCA_021205715.1. Classification (GTDB taxonomy): domain Bacteria; phylum Bacillota; class Clostridia; order UBA1381; family UBA1381; genus 12844. The sequence goes on along the minus strand of JAJPXA010000017.1, from coordinate 1,274 downwards.
GGTCTGCCATTACGTTTAAGCCGACGTGCTTCATACACGTCGTAGCGCGCGCTCCCGCCGTAGCCGCGCCGACCGCGACCTCCGCCGCGACCTTTTCGTTCGGCGCCCATTCGACATAAATGTCCTCGTACTTTACAATACTCTCCGTTATCTCCGTACTCGGCGTTCCCGGGTACGAGGAAACGACGGAAACGCCCGCCTCATACGCGCCGCGCGCGACAGCCTCGTTTCCAAGCATCAGTTTTTTCAATTTGCCTTCCTCCCATCATTTTTCTTACTTTTCGCAAACAATATAAAATCCTTACGGCACAGAGCCGTATTTCGTATTTAACTTAATTATATCACAACGCGAAAATATTGTCAATCGCGGCGCTTGACCGACCGTCGAGGATTGCCGCGTCTGTTTTTAACACATAGCTATTGATTTTTTCGCGCAAAAAATATATAATATCCTTGAGGTGTCGCAAATGAAAGAAAAAATACTTACTATACTGAAAACCGCAGACGGTTACGTGAGCGGCGAGCGTATTTCACAGACTTTAAACGTGTCGCGCGCCGCTGTTTGGAAGCATATAAAGAAGCTCCGCGAGGAAGGGTACGAAATCGACTCGGTAACCAACAAAGGCTACCGCCTCATATCCGCGCCGGACATTTTGACGCGGGATGAGATTGCATCGCAGCTTGAAACGAAAAAAATCGGACGGAATTTGCATTATTTTTACCAGATTGACTCAACAAACAATGAGGCTAAACGCGCGTGGGAAAGCGTGGACGGCAGTGTCTTTATCGCCGAAATTCAGACCGGCGGCAAGGGCAGGCTCGGACGCGGCTGGTCATCGCCCGCGGGGACAGGTATTTGGATGAGCATATTGCTAAAGCCGGATATTAAGCCGTGGGACGCGTCAAAAATAACGCAGGCGGCAGGACTTGCCGTATGCCGTGCCTTGAAACCTTACGGTGCGCGCATCAAATGGCCCAACGATATTATAATCGGCACGAAAAAGGTATGCGGAATTTTGACCGAAATGTCCGCCGAAACGGATATGGTCGACTATATCGTATGCGGTATCGGAATAAACGTGAACAACGAGAGCTTTGACGATGAAATTTCCGAACGCGCGACCTCGATATATATTGAAAGCGGAAAAAAGCACAGCCGCGCCGAAATTGTCTGCGGCGTGTTAAAGGAATTTGAGAATTTGTACGAGGAATTTTTGGAAAGCGGCATTAAAAATATGCTTGACGAGTACACGAGCCTTTGCGTAAACATAAAC
>JAJPXA010000113.1 GCA_021205715.1 Bacillota bacterium | reverse complement strand
ATTATACGCCGCTATGAGGAGCTGCCGATGAGCGTCGAGGATGATTTGAAGCTGCCGGATATGCAGTTTATGCTTATGGATGAAATAATAGCGTGTAATCATACCACTCAAAAAATCAATATAATAGTAAATCTTCACGCCGAGGGCAATATACAAAACCAGTATAAAAAAGCGGTGAACAGAATACTCGATATTCAGCAGGAAATGGCGGATTTGTCAAAGCTGATGCAAAAGGAGGAACGCCAGTACCGCACGGCGTCAAAGGTGACGTCAAACGTTACCGAGGAGGAATTTTGCGCCGCAGTCGAAAAGGCTAAGGAGTATATCAAAAACGGCGACATTTTCCAAGTGGTGCTTTCACAGCGCTTCACCGTGGAAACCTCCGTGCAGCCGTTTAACGTTTACCGCGCGCTTCGGCTTATAAATCCGTCGCCGTATATGTATTACCTGAATTTCGGCGATTATCAGATTGTCGGCGCGTCGCCGGAAATGCTTGTCAGAGTCGAAAACGGCATTGTTCAAACGGGGCCTATCGCCGGAACGCGTTGGAGAGGCAAAACGATTGAAGAGGATTTGAAGCTCGAAAAAGAGCTTTTAAACGACGAAAAGGAAATTGCCGAGCATACTATGCTTGTAGATCTCGGCAGAAACGATATAGGAAAGGTCAGCGAATTCGGAAGCGTTAAGGTTACGCGGTTTAAATACGTCGAGCGTTTTTCGCACGTTATGCATATCATATCCGATGTCGAGGGCAAGCTCAGAGAGGATAAGACCTGCTTTGACGCGCTCGCGGCGACGCTCCCCGCAGGAACTCTTTCCGGTGCGCCGAAAATACGCGCGATGGAGATAATCGACGAGCTTGAAAAGGTGAAGCGCTCCGTATACGGCGGCGCGATAGGCTATATCAGCTTTAACGGTAATTTCGACAGCTGTATAACAATACGCACGGGCGTTTTCAAGGACGGCAAAGCATACGTTCAGGCGGGCGGCGGCATAGTTTACGACAGCGACCCGAAATACGAATACAGAGAATCGGTAAATAAAGCGTCGGCGGTTTTGCGCGCGATTGAGGAAGCGGGTGACATTGTATGATTATTATGATAGACAACTACGATTCGTTCACATATAATCTCTACCAATATATCGGAACGATAAACCCTTATATTACGGTATACAGAAATGACAAAATAACGGTTGACGAGGTTTTGGCGAAAAATCCGAGCCGCATTATATTGTCGCCCGGCCCCGGTTATCCGAAGGACGCGGGCATCTGCGTCGATTTAATAAAAGCTGCGGAGAATATACCGATTATGGGAGTATGCCTGGGACATCAGGCTATAGGCGAGGCGTTCGGTGCGAAAATCACACACGCGCCGCGCATAATGCACGGCAAAAGCGACGATGTTTTATTAAGCGGCGGCTGTGAGCTGTTCAGAGGGCTTGATAAAAAGGTGCGCGTCGGAAGATACCACTCGCTTGTGATAGACGAAAAAACGCTCCCCGAATGTCTTGAAATAACCGCCAAAAGCGGCGACGGGTGTATAATGGGCGTAAGGCATAAGGAACGCCCCGTATACGGAATACAATTCCACCCCGAATCGGTGCTTACTCCGGACGGTATGAGAATAATCGAAAATTTTCTGGAGCTTTAATTCTTTCATTTACCGCCGCACTTGACAATTTATCCGATAAAATGTATAATTTATACAGAAATTGACGCAAATCAAACGAGGTGGAGAAAATGAATAATTATTCGATGTTTTTGCCATCGTATACGATAGGCGAAAACGCATACAATGAAATAAACAGCATATGCTCCGTATACGGCAAAACCGCCGTTGTTGTGGGCGGTTATAAAGCGATGGCGGCGGCAAAAACGCATTTTGAGCGCGCTTTGGGCGGCAAAGGCATTGTGATAACCGATTATATTCATTTCGGCGGCGAGTGCAGCTACGGAAACGTAAGCACTATGGCGGCGAACAAAACGATTATGAAAGCGGATATGATATTCGCCGTGGGCGGCGGCAAGGCTACCGACACCTGCAAGTGCATCGGCGAAATGCTCGATAAACCCGTATTCGCGTTTCCGACGATAGCGTCGAATTGCTCCTGCTGTACAAGCGTTTCGATTATGTATACGGCGGAGGGCGTGTTTGTCGAGCCGCATTTCCTTGAAAAGCCGCCGATACACACGTTTATAAACACAAGAATCATTTCCGAAAGTCCTACCAAATATATGTGGGCGGGCATAGGCGATACATACGCGAAATTTTACGAGGCGGAGGTATCGTCGCGCGGCGAGGATTTGGAGCATTTTACGGATTTGGGTGTCACAATGAGCCCGATGTGCGTAAATCCGCTTCTTAAATACGGAAAAATCGCGTTGGAAAACAACAAGGCGTGCATAGCGTCATACGAATTACAGCAGGTTGTTCTTGCCATAACCGTTTCAACCGCGCTTGTTTCCATATTCGTGACGCGCGACCATACCCCCGATTACAACAGCGGCTTGGCTCACGCGATATATTACGCGCTGACATCTATAAGGGAAATCGAGGAAAATCATCTCCACGGCGAGGTTGTGGCATTCGGAGTTTTGATATTGCTTTTATGCGACGAAAATTATGACGAGTTCGAGCGCGTGTACGCGTTTAACAAGAGCGTGTCGCTTCCGACATCGCTTTCGGCAATAGGAATAACCGACGCTCAAATGGCGGCAATTATTCCGAAAATCCCCGCTATGGGAGATATAAAGCATTATCCGTACAAGGTGACCGAGGAAATGCTCGAAAAAGCGTTCGCCGAGCTTAAAAAATACGGAGAAAGAGGTAGTTTTTAAACAGGCAATCCTGTTAAAAATATAAAAAGTTTATTAAAGGAGAGTAAAAACAATGAAAAAAGCAAAAAAGAGAGCCGTATTGGCGGTATTGTCCGCCGCGGCAATGGCGGTAAGCTTCTCGGGCTGCTCGTCCGGCGGCTCGCAAACGGCATCGGACGGCGAAAAGTACACCGTAGCGGTAATTCAGCAGATTGACAACGGAGCGTTTTCCGATATGAGAACCGGCTTTGAAAACGGCTTAACGGACAGCGGTCTTAACGTTGAATTTGTTGAGTACAACGCTCAGGGCGACGCGACAGTGCTTCAGAGCTATGTTCAGACGGCTATAAGCGACAACGTTGACCTTATCGCGACAATCGCGACCCCCGCGCCGCAGGCGGTTGTGTCGGCGGGAACGGATATACCGAACGTATTTATAGCAGTTTCCTATCCGGTTGCTGCGCAGGTGCTTACATCAATTGAAAATCCGGACAAGAACTCAACCGGAACGCAAAACCCGATACCCGTGGCGAAAATATTCGAAACAGCGGAAACGCTTACTCCGGGCATAGAAAAATATGGTATACTTTACACCGAGGCGCAGACCAACGCGGTAAGCACAAGTGAGGCGGCAAAGGAATATCTTGATGCGAACTCGATAGAATATACCGAAAAGACAGTTACAAATTCATCCGAGGTTCAGCAGGCGGTACAGCTTTTGCTTGAGGACTGCGACGCTCTCTTCGTTCCCAACGACGCGACCATTCAGGACGCTATGCCGGTCGTTGTTGAAGCGGCAAACGCGGCGGGAAAACCGGTTTACGGCTCGTCGGCTGTAATGGCTCAAAGCGGCGCTTTGGCGGCGGTTGCGATTTCCGACACGGAAATAGGAAGAATTTCGGCTGAAATGGCGGCGGAAATATTAAACGGCAAGGACGTTTCCGAGGTCCCGGCTCAGGCTGTTGAGGCTACCGTTACAACCGTGAACAAATCCACGGCGGACGCGCTGGGCGTAACCGTTCCCGACGGTATGGAAGTTGAATACGCGGGCGAGGAATAATCCTCGTATATAAATAAAAGCGAATTTTTCAGATAAACACTCGCTTTACCGGGAGAAAAATAACGCTCCCGCAGCCGTAGAAGACTGCGGGGGCATTTTTGATACGAGGTGAATTTTTATGACATTGGTAATGGGTTCGATACAGCTGGGCGTAATCTACGGCTTGCTTGCGTTGGGCATATATATAACGTTTCGGATTTTGAACATCCCCGACCTGACCTGTGAGGGCACGTTCACACTGGGGCTCGCCGTGTCGGCGATAATGACAAAGCACGGCCATCCGTTTATCGCGCTTCTTGTGGCGGTTGCCGCGGGTATGGCGGCAGGTGCGATAACCGGTCTTTTGCAGTCGAAGTGCAAGATACATCCGATTTTGGCGGGAATACTCGTGATGAGCGGACTGTATCCGATAAATTTGGTTATTATGGGAAGAAGTCCCAATCTTGCCATAATGGACAGCGTCACAATATTCAAATGGGCGGCGGAAATTTTGCCGTCAAGCGGCGATATTTCAAAGACTGTAACCGCGTTTGTATTCACGTGCGCGGCGGCAGCGCTTTTGGCGATGTTCTTTAAAACGCACACCGGTCTTGCGATACGCGCCACGGGCGACAACGAGGATATGGTGCGCGCGTCGTCGATTGACGCGGATAAAATGAAGATACTCGCGCTCGCCGTCGGCAACGGCGTAATCGCGCTTTGCGGCGCGCTTATAACGCAGTATCAAAATTACGCGGATATAAATTCCGGCGCGGGCACGCTTGTTTTGGGGCTCGCATCCGTTATCATCGGCGAGGTTATATTCTTTAAGCGCGGCGTTACCGCGGGACTTATTTCGGCGATTATCGGCTCGATAATTTACAGATTTGTACTTGCTCTCGCGATGAAGCTGCCGTTCTTTGACGCGAGCTATTTAAAGCTCGTTTCGTCGGTGATAGTAATTTTAGCGCTTTCAATCCCCGCGATAAAAGAGCGCGCGGGACTTTCGCAGATAAAGAGAAGAGGTGCGAAAAATGCTTGATATTACCAATGTTAAAAAGGTTTTCGCCAAGGGCACGCCGAATGAGCATTGCGCGCTCGACGGTTTATCGCTGCATCTGGACAGAGGCGAGTTTGTGACGATAGTCGGCTCGAACGGCGCGGGAAAATCCACGCTTTTTAACGCAATTTGCGGCACGTTTTTTGTTGACGAGGGCAAAATTGAGCTTGACGGCAGGGACATAACCTATGACAAGGAGCATAAACGCTCGCAGATGATTGGCAGAGTTTTCCAAGACCCGATGAAGGGCACCTCGCCGAATTTAACGATTGAGGAAAACATAGCGCTCGCGTACTCCCGCTCCAGGCACGGCGCGTTGGCGTTCGCGCTTAACAAGCGCGACGTAGCGTTGTTTCGCGAAATGCTTGCCGAATTCGGAATGGATCTCGAAAATCGAATGAAAACAAAGGTCGGCTTGCTTTCGGGCGGTCAGCGTCAGGTTGTGACGCTTTTGATGTGCACGATATACCCGCCCAAGCTGCTGCTGCTTGACGAGCATACCGCGGCGCTTGATCCCGCGACGTCGAATAAGATTATGGAAATAACGAATAAAATCGTGACAAGAAATAATCTGACCACGCTTATGATTACGCATAATATGAAGTCGGCGCTCAGAACCGGCACCAGAACGATTATGATGGACAGCGGCAATATAATTCTGGACATAAGCGTCGCGGAACGCGATAAAATGGAGCTTATCGA
>JAJPXA010000092.1 GCA_021205715.1 Bacillota bacterium | reverse complement strand
ATAAAATAAGGCAGATATTAAGCGGGTTAAATAAAAATCAAATTCGTGAAATAAACGATTTTTTAAATTCCTCCGACGGCAAAATGCTCAAAAGCCGCATTAATTCAAGCGACCGCGCAAAGCTTATGGAGGAATTTGAAAAGCTCGATCCGAACGAGGTAAAACAAGCGTTTTCAGGATTAAGCAAGGAAGATTTATTGAAAATTCTCAAAAGGAAATGAGGGAAGCGGTAAAATGGCGGATGCGATGGATACTATAAAGGGGATACTCGGCGACGGTGCGGAGGATAAAATTAAATCGGTTATCGGCTCTTTTTCCGCTGACAGCGGCTCGAGCGCGGTAACCGGTAATTCACCGAGCGCGGACAGTATGGAGTATATTTTACAAATGAGGGATATTATGAATAAGATGACATCAAGCACCGATGATAAGCGCTCTCGGCTGCTGTCGGCGCTGAAACCGTATATGAGCGAAAGCCGACAAAGATCAATCGATTCGGCGGTGAAGCTGCTTAATATCGCAAAAATCACTGAAATTTTCAGACAATAACGGAGGTGAGCCGGATGTATCGCACATACAGCGTTAATGATATGCCGCAGCCGATAGAACGGCGAAACAGGGGTGAGCGCGCGCAGAAGCCGCGTAATGAAGAAAAGCGTGAAGAGCTTGGCGAAGAGCTTTATGAAGAACACCGATGCGAAGAAAAAAGCGAAATACCAATCGTCGGCGCCGAGGTGTGCGATGAAATACATAATAACGAGCTTGAATGCGAAGCGCTGTGCGAGCCGGAGTCGGAGCACGAACGATCGAATATAAATAAACTGCTTGCCAATATCAAGCTTGACGATATAATAATCTTTGCGGTAATCGTAATTTTGCTGATGGATGAATGCGATGATAAGCTGCTTATATTGGCATTGGGATTTATATTGTTTGCGGATTTTTTTGATTTTTGATACATAAAATAAACGATAGGGAGCGTTGAAATGAAAAATATCCAACTCAAATAAATCACTCTTTATTTGAGTTGGATATTAAAAAATCGGCAAAATCGTTCCAATATCTTCCAAAATGCCTTTTTTTAAAGAAATCACATCAACGCCGTGTTTTTTGCAAAACTCAATCATTTTGCATCCGTCGGGATGCGTTTTTATATCTCCGTTTACCGCCAACATATTAGGCGCTATAAGTCCCGACGCGCCGCCGATAAATCCGCAGTCCATTCCTTTTAACTCTATATAACCCGATTCTATTAAAAGCGCGTCTATTTTATTATCAACCGCTGTTTTATAAATTCCGGTGTCCGATGTTATCAGCGCATTTCGGCTTACGACGCAAATGTTGCATTTTGTATAGCCCTGTTTTACGTTTAAAATTTTCTTCGATGAACTCACGTACGTTTTTGCGATTTCTGTTTGATTTGAGGACGCGTTTAAAAATACGTATTCACCAAAAATCGTGATATTGTACGGAACATCATTCGGATAATCCTTTTTTAACACGCATACGCCGCGTGCAACGTCCGCGCCGTTCAAGCGCTCCTTATAATAATCATACGAATCCGGACTGCACACAAACCTGTTTCCGCCCAAATGCAGTATTGTCATATCAGGGTGCGCGCTTATAGGCGGCAGCAGATTTTCGGATTTGTACGACAAAATAACCTCAATCCCCAATGAATTAAGTTTTTTTACGCTTTCCGGCGATATTCTGCAATCCGCGACGACTCCTTTTGAACATATGTTCGGGATGTGCGGAACGTTAAAATATTCCATATTTTACCTCGTATTGCAAGCAAGGCTCTTATTTTAAGAGCCTTGCCGATTATTGCTATTTCACCCAATCCTCAAATTCATATTCTTCTTTGGTATCCTTCATATACTCTCTTGTAAAATCAAGCGACACTATCGTGTTAAGACACCACTGCGCCGTAAAGTTCGTGGAAATCCAGAACATCTCCTCCAAATTTTCATTGTTGAAATAATTCTTTACGATTTCCTTGTCAAAGCCCTCGTTTTTATCCTTGCCGGCGAGAGAATGAACAAGCACCTGCCAAACCTTATACGCCAGCTCTTCATCATTCGTTTCGTGCGCCGCAAACGCAGCCATTGCCGCCGCCATATACGGATAGACAAAGCCGTTTCCGTCCACAAGTCCTTTTGAATATTCGCGCTTTTCCTCCGGCGACATATAATAAAACCTGCCGTATTCAATCATATATTCTCTGACGCGCTCGTCGTTTGTGTAATTAAGCAGTTCAAAAGCCGTTTCGGGGCCTCCCATACATACCGCCAAATGCGAGCCGCCGGATGCGTTTTCGCCGATATAGCCCAAATGACCGCTTTCGGGGTCGTACTCGAAATTAGAACCGGATATCAAATGAAGCGGAGCATTAGCCAAATCGTTAAATCCCGTTTTAATTTTGTTTTTATAATGCTCGTCTTTATATCTTTCCCACTGTACGAACCAGTTTGAAATATACGTTGTCCAGTCGGGGCCCGAACGCGCGTGTGTGGGAAGCTTCATTTCCTCTTTTTTATAGAAAAATCTCAAGGGGTCGATATTCAGCGACGCAAAATCCGCATCCTTTACATCGTTTAAGCAATCGCCTATTCTCAAATCGCCGCCCGTTAAGTAAAATAGCATACGGTGGTGACCCGCCATCGCTATACGCGGCTCCTTGCAGGAATCGCCCCAATGGATAACGTTATGGCGGCTGCCCATACCTTTCAGATCACCGATATGGTAAATATCAACATCGGCGCAATGGCGGCACATAGCCTCCGCGACGGTGAAAATATCCTCTCTGCCTGAGCGCATAAACGCGTACCACAGCCACAGTGTCGGAACAAGCTCGGTATTTTGCCAAGCGTAACCGCCGAGGTCGTATCTCCAGCAATGTCTGTATCGGTCATATGTGTGCATCACATCGCCGTAATCCCATAAGCCGTACCAACGGCGCTGTTCTATCTCATTTTTATAGAAATAAAAAGCTTTGTCAAGCTCATCCTCAAGCCAATTTTCAAGCGGCGTGTTTCTTGAAATAAGCGACCATTTGCCAAACGCCTCAACCTCGTGATAATATTCGGGCGAGCATAAGAACACCGGCTTTTTTCCGCCCTTTTTCGACAGCTCCATAATCTCATCGTCGGACGGAATTTCATCGAACATAAACAGCGTTATCTCATTAGTGTTCGCTATGCCGTAAGGGTCGGAGCCTATGGTGTCAAAGCCTTCGTAATGCGCCGACGCGTGCGCCTTCGTGTCGTAATGACGTAAATCCTGTGCCGGAGCGTCGGGTGTTACTATCCACGCGGTAACGCTCGCGCAGTCCGTACTGATACCGTCGGAAATAATCGACGACGGATATTTCTGCCAAAAATTATCCATCGATACCGCGATACCGCCGACCTCGTCACTGAGGTACATAAGACCGTTCGAGCGGTGACCGAAGGATGATTTAATATATGTAACCTTGTTTCCATGCGTTTTTTTGTAAACCTCAAAGCTGTCGGCGGTAATTTGCGTGAGCTTATAGCTGTCCCAAACAACCGTGTCCTTTATCATAAGCGCGGTATCCTCGTCGCTTTCGTCAAGCTCAAGCATTTTTCCCTCAAGCTGCATTTGCGGATATTTATCCCTTAACGACCGCGGGCGCCAAATGTTGAAATACTGAACCAATTCGTGCATAACGCCGTAATCGCCGGCAATCTTTGTGCGGCGGTTATAGAGCTTTCCCTGCATTTTACGCGTAAATTCAACGCCGATTCCTTTTATGAAATCAACATTCGGATCGCCGTCAAATATAAACGTGTGCGTCAAATGCGCCGCATATTCTTTGTAATAAACCGTTATCCTGACAATAAAACGCAAAAAATCATCACCCGCGCCGCTCTTATGCGTGCCGACTATTTTCACGGTTGACATAAGTCCCGTGTTTCTCTCAATTTCAACCGTGTTGATTTTCCCCTTATATTTGGTAGTTTTAACGATATATTCTTCCCCGTTCTCTTCCCTGCTTTCGTTTAAAACCTTTAACGTCGTGTCGGCGTATGGGGTTTTCATAATAACCTCGCCGCGCTTCGGGAATTCGTACTGCATAACTCCGTTATTTATTACAATACTGTCGCTTGTTTCAGTAATAATATTGCCCTTTGTGTCCATAGCGTTTCCGACGGATACATATGCCTTATCCGTCTGTATGTCCGCGCTGCACGACATCCATTTTATCGTTCCGTCGTCCCAAAACGCTATCGGTTCAGCCGAACACGGTATTTGAACGCCATTACCGTCATTCAGGCAAATTTTTTCCCCCTCTGCGACCGCGCCCTTGGCAAACGGAACGCCAAACGTGACATATCCGTATTTCGCGCGGTTTTCGAGCCAGTGCATTTCAATTCTTCTCCCCATTTTAACTCCGCCTTTCTTATTTAATAAGAGCAAAATGCCCCGTAATTTAAATTTATATTCTTGCGACTCCCGTGTCCTTCGCGGCTTTTGCTACCGCCTTTGACACATACTCGCAAACCCTTTTGTCGAACGCGTCGGGGATTATATAATCCTCGTTAAGCTCATCATCCGCAATTATAGACGCTATCGCCTCCGCCGCCGCGAGCTTCATTTCCTCATTTATATCCGATGCGCGGACATCGAGAGCGCCGCGGAATATACCCGGGAACGCGAGAACGTTGTTTATTTGATTAGGGAAATCCGATCGTCCCGTGCCTATCACGCGCACACCCGCCCGCTTAGCCTCGTCCGGCATAATCTCCGGAACGGGATTTGCCATAGCGAATACTACGGGAATTTCGCTCATCTTCCCCACCATTTCCGCCGTCAGTATGCCCGGCGCCGAAACGCCTATAAACAAATCGGCGCCCGCAATCGCCTCGTCAAGCTTTACATCAAGATTATCGGGATTTGTAAGCTCGGCAAGCTTTGCCTGCTCACTGTTCATCTCTGGATTGCCTCTGTAGAGAGAGCCGTATTTGTCGCACATTATAACGTTTTTAAGCCCGCGCGAAACCAAAAGTCTTGTTATCGCCATACCGGCGCTTCCGGCGCCGTTTACGACCGCCTTGATTTTCGTAATATCCTTGCCGACAACCTTTAAAGCGTTTAAAACAGCCGCCAAAACGACAACCGCCGTTCCGTGCTGATCGTCGTGGAAAACGGGGATGTCGCAGACCTCCTTTAAGCGTCTTTCGATTTCAATACATCTCGGCGCGGAAATATCCTCAAGATTTATTCCGCCGAATGAGCCGGAAATATTTTTAACCGTGTTTACTATCTCGTCGACATCCTTTGACTTAATGCAAAGCGGAAACGCGTCAACATCCGCGAATGTTTTAAACAGCGCGCATTTTCCCTCCATTACCGGCATACCCGCCTCGGGACCTATATCGCCAAGCCCCAAAACGGCGGTTCCGTCCGTGATTACCGCGACAAGATTAGAGCGTCTTGTGTAGGTGTATGACAGATTAACATCCTTTGAAATTTCAACGCAGGGTTCGGCAACTCCGGGAGTGTACGCAACCGACAGTTCCTCCGGTGTCGTTACCTTCGCGCGGGAAATTACCTCAATTTTTCCGTTCCAATCCTTATGCGCTTTTAAAGCAGCTTCTCTTTTATCCATTTTCAGCCTTCTCTCCTGTATACATAAAATCTTTTATAT
>JAJPXA010000210.1 GCA_021205715.1 Bacillota bacterium | reverse complement strand
GCATTTGATATATAATGGTAGAATAGGATATGTAAATTCGGCCTAAAAAAGGAGGCGTATGTATGGCAGGCAATAAAAATAATGATGATTTTGATTGGGATAAATATGACAAAATGACATCTGACCGTTCGTCGCTTAACGAGCCGCTTCAAAGGAAGCGCAGAAACTTCATGGACAAAAGGAACGGCAGCCGCTCTGTATCCGGCACGCCGAATATGCAGCAAAGACAACGTACAAGTCAGCCGCCGGCGAGAAAAGCCGCAGCAAGACCGGCTCCGCAGCAACCGAAAAAAAGGCGCAAGACAAAAAAGAAAAAGCAGCTTACCCCCGCGCAGAAAAAATTCAGGAAACGCTTGATTTTCGCGCTGCTTTTTGTGTTCCTTGTTATGTTTGTTATCATCGCAAGCGTGGGAATAGGTATGTACGCCGCGGTATCGCGCGAGATAAAGGATATGAACATAAGCAACCTCGCGCTTAACTCCACCTCGTTCATCTATTATGAGGACAGCACGGGTTCTGTTCAGCAGCTTGAGCAAATTCAGTCCGAGTCAAACCGAATATGGGTCGAATCCTCCGAAATTCCGCAGGTTATGAAAGACGCGATTGTCGCAATCGAGGACGAGCGTTTTTACAAGCACAACGGAGTTGATTTAAAAAGAACCATCGGCGCCACAGCAAAATACGCGCTCTCAAAAATAGGAATAGGCAGCTCCGATTACGGCGGTTCGACTATTACTCAGCAGGTAATTAAAAATATAACCAATGAAAAGGAAAAAACCTCGACTCGAAAAATAAAGGAAATGATGCGCGCCGTCGCATTGGAAAAGCAGCTTACAAAGGACGAGATACTTACAATGTATCTGAACATTGTGTATTTCGCGAACAACTGCTACGGGGTTGAGGCGGCTTCAAACGTCTATTTCGGAAAATCCGCGTCGGAACTGACTCTTGCCGAAGCGGCATCGATAGCCGGAATAACGCAGTACCCGTCGGAATATGACCCGTATACTCATCCCGAAAAGCATATAGAAAAGAGAAATACGGTTCTGAGCAAAATGCTTGAGCTTGGATATATCACGGAATCGGAATATCAGGAAGCGGTATCGACAGAGCTTGTGCTGAACAATTCATATGAGGCTCAATCCGTGGAGGTATCATCGTATTTTGTGGATCAGGTAATAAGCGACGTAATCGCGGATTTGCAGGAAGAAAAAGGCTATTCCGAGGATTTCGCCACTCAGCAGGTATATAACGGCGGCTTAAAAATATACGCTACCGTTGATATGGATATACAAACGATAATGGAGGATGTCTACTATAATGTGGAAGGATTTCCTTTAACAGGCAAAAACTCGCAATCGGCTATGGTTATAATGGATCCCTATACCGGAAAGGTTAAGGGGCTTGTCGGAGGCTTGGGCGAAAAAACGGATGTCCGCGGATTTAACCGAGCCACGCAGTCAAGGCGGCAGCCCGGCTCGTCAATTAAGCCATTGTCCGTATACGGGCCGGCGATAGATTTGGGAAAAATCACGGAGGTCACGGAGGTTGTCGACGAGGAAATTACAATCGGCAACGACAAATGGCAGCCGAAAAACTCCTATGATGATTTCTACGGTTCAATGACCGTCAAGGAAGCGGTTGCCCGCTCATCCAATATACCCGCCGTTAAGGTCTTGGATATGGTGGGACTTTCGACATCATACGGATATTTGCAGAACAAATTCCACTTAGGCTCGCTCGTCGACAGCGACAAAAACTACTCGTCGCTTGCTTTGGGCGGTCTTACAAACGGCGTAAACCCCGAGGAAATGGCGGCGGCATACAGCGTGTTTGTCAACAGCGGCAAATATATCGAGCCGTATACCTATACAAAGGTTGAGGACGCCTCGGGACAAATAATTCTCGAAAACACAGGCGAAGCAACACAGTCCATAAGCGCGGCGGCGGCATATATTACCGCAGATTTGCTCTATTCGGTTGTAAACAGCTCCGTCGGAACGGGACGCGCCGCACAGCTTGACAGCGGTATGCCCACTTACGGAAAAACAGGTACAACCGATGACGACTGCGATAAGTGGTTCGTCGGATTCACCCCGTATTATGTCGGAGCGGTTTGGTACGGATTTGATACGCCGGCATCGATTTCGGACGCAGGTGTCACCGGCAATCCGTGCGTTACCGCGTGGAAAACCATAATGGAGCGGGTTCACGAAAACCTCACCGTAAAAACGCTTACGCGTCCGACAAATGTAATCGAATCAACGATATGTATGTCGTCCGGTATGCTCGCAACCACCACCTGCGATGCCGTAACATCATACTTTGTGGACGGAACGCAGCCTAAGAGTCTTTGCAGCCAGCGTCACGCGTCGGGAGTGCCCTACAGCGGAACGAGCAGCAATGACGGAATTAGCACGAATCCCGTTTCAACGGTTACATCCGCGCCGGAGATCAGCACGGAAATCGAGCCGACTCAAACGCCGTCATCCCAGAGCAGTTCAACAAGCTCGGGAACATCCGGCAGCGGCACAAGCGGCAGCGCGAGCGGCGATACCGGAGGAAGCTCCTACTATGACACGGGAACCTATTCCGATACCGACACGGACGTATCCGGCGGCGGATATACAACCGATACTTCGGACACATCCGACACAAGCGATTCTTATACGGAAAGCGGAGGCTCCGATACCGGCGGCGACACAGCCTCCGAATCGGATATCGACTCGTCGGAATAAATCGAAATCAAAAAACTGCCGAAACAAACGGCAGTTTTTTGATTTATTTTATTGCTTCAATATCATACGGCGTGATTTGATATACGAAGTAATTCAGCCAATTTGAGAACAGCAGACTCGCGTGCGAGCGCCAATGCACTATCGGCTCCTTCGTCGGGTCGTCATCGGGGAAATAATTTTTCGGCACTTTCGGATTTGCTCCCTTTTCCACGTCGCGCCAATATTCCTCCTTCAGGGTATTCGGGTCGTACTCGCTGTGACCCATTACAAATATGCGCTTGCCCTTTTTGGTTGACACTATGTACACTCCCGCCTTATCGGAATACGAGAGTATTTCAAGCTCCTTTACCTTTTTTATATCTTCCGCCCTCACCTCGGTATGGCGCGAGTGCGGCGCGTAAAACGCGGGGTCAAAGCCGCGCACCAGCTTTGATGTCGCGCGGGTTACCTTGTGCAAAAATATGCCGCTGCACTTTTCAGCAAGCGGATATTTCGGTATTCCGTAATGATAATACAGTCCCGCCTGCGCCGCCCAACATATGTGCAGCGTCGATGTTACGTGAGTCGACGACCATTCCATAATGCGGACAAGCTCATCCCAATAGTCGACCTCCTCATATTCGAAGTTTTCCACCGGCGCACCGGTTATTATCATTCCGTCATAGCGCGAGTTCTCTATCTCGGCAAAGGATTTGTAGAATGTTTCCAAATGTTGACTTGAAGTATTCTTCGAGTTGTGCGACTTCATTCTTATAAAATCTATTTCAATTTGCAGCGGCGAATTTGAAAGCAGCCGCAAAAGCTGTGTTTCCGTCGTTATTTTGGTGGGCATAAGGTTCACTATCACAATTTTAAGCGGACGTATATCCTGGTGCATCGCCTTTGTTTCGCTCATTACAAATATATTCTCGTTTCTAAGCTGTCGTGTGGCAGGAAGCCTGTCAGGTACCCTAATCGGCATTTATACCGCTCCTTTCATTTTGCGTTCTGTTTGATTATACCACATATCTTTCATAAATACAACATTTTTGCGCAATTAAAAAAGAAAGACACCGATTAGGGGGTCTTTCTTTTTAAGTATTTTAACTGATTTTATAAGCGATTACCGCTTTTTGAATGAGAATTATTCCACATCCTCAAGCGCCGCTTCGTTTTCCTCGCCGGTACGAATCTTTACAACCTTATCAACGTTGTATACGAATATCTTTCCGTCGCCGATACGGCCTGTGTAAAGCGCTTTCTTAGCGGCTTCGATAACCGTGTCAACCGGAAGTGATGAAACTACCACTTCAACCTTTACCTTGGGAAGCAATGTAGCGTCAATTTCCGCGCCGCGGTATCTGCTGCCCGAGCCTTTTTGTATGCCGCAGCCCATTACCTGGGTAACCGTCATACCGGTAACGCCGATGTCGTTCATAGTTCTTCTGAGAGTATCATATCTTGACAATCTCGATATAATAACAACCTTATAAATGCCCGTGAGAGAAGGTACGGGAACCTGTGATACCGGCACCGCTGCGTTAATCTGCGTCTGCGAAGCCTGAGAATAATCGTCCGAACCGATATGAGTATTTTCATTTTCCTGCATAATCATACTGTTTGATGTATCCATAATGGAGAAGCCCGCATATGCTGACGGAAGACCGTGTTCTGTAGCGTCAAGACCGATAATTTCCTCTTCCTCGGTAACCCTAAGACCCGCTGTAGCCTTAATGATAAGGAATGTTATTGTTATCGCAACCGCTGTAAACACGCCTATTGCGAGAACGCCCAAGCACTGTATTCCGAGCTGAGTGAAGCCGCCGCCGTAGAAAAGTCCCGCGCCCGCTATTTGGTTAGCGCCGAAGGTTACGCCGTCGCCAACGCCTCTTGCGAATGCCGGAGCCGAAGGAGTCGCGAAAAGTCCTACCGCAATAGTTCCCCAAATACCGTTCATCATATGTACCGCAACCGCGCCGACAGGATCGTCAACACGAAGCTTTCTGTCAAGAAGCCATACGCCGAATACAACCAACAAGCCCGCAACCGCGCCTATAATAACCGCGCCGAAGCCGTCACAGACATCACACGGTGCCGTTATAGCGACAAGACCCGCCAATGAAGCGTTCAAGCACATCGAAACATCGGGCTTTCCGTATTTAATCCAGGTGAATATCATACATACAACCGTCGCAACCGCCGGAGCGATAGTGGTTGTCAAGAATATTGAGCCAAGCTCCTCAACCGATACAGCCGCCGCGCCGTTAAATCCGTACCAACCGAGCCAGAGTATGAATACACCCAAAGCGCCGAGCGGAAGGTTATGACCCGGGAACGCATTGACCTTTGTGATTTTTCCCGCTTTATCCTTAACAAACTTTCCGATACGAGGTCCCAATATAGCGGCGCCGATAAGAGCGCTGATACCGCCGACCATATGTATACAAGCCGAACCCGCGAAATCGTGGAATCCAATTTGAGCAAGCCAGCCGCCGCCCCACGTCCAGTGAGCTTCAATCGGGTAAATGATTGCCGAGATTACCGCCGAATAAATGCAGTACGAAAGGAATTTCGTTCTCTCAGCCATCGCGCCCGATACGATCGTAGCGGTCGTCGCGCAGAACACCAGGTTAAACACGAAATTAGACCAGTCAAAATTCGCGTAATCGGTGAAAATGTCAAATCCGGGTTTTCCGATAATTCCGAGAATATCCTCACCGAGCAATAATCCGAAACCAATCACGATAAACATTACGGTTCCTATACAGAAATCCATAAGGTTCTTCATTATGATGTTACCGGAGTTCTTCGCTCTTGTGAAGCCTGCCTCCACCATAGCAAATCCTGCCTGCATCCAAAATACCAGAGCGGCTCCGATTAAAAACCATACGCCGAATACTTCACCGTTCACCGCTTCCATTACTTGTTCCAATACTTCTGTCATAAAGCATCTCCCCTTTATATAAATAATTAATGTAAAATA
>JAJPXA010000247.1 GCA_021205715.1 Bacillota bacterium | reverse complement strand
AATTTTCGGATTTATTATACATTTTAAATTGATTATTCGGAAATTTTATGATAAAATGATTTACGTGGTGAAAAATATGAAATTTATAAAAACAAATGCCTTGGGAATTATCCTGTGCCTGATTATCGCTCTTGCGGCAAAGCTCCTGGAACGGGTTATTCCTTTCGGCTCGATTATCGGCACTCCGGTGTTCGCCATTATAATAGGACTTTTTCTCGCTTACATAAAATTTCCGCAAAGCGTGAAAGGCGGCGTCGCATTTACGTCCAAAAAGGTATTGCAGTATTCCATCGTGCTTTTGGGTTTTTCTATGAATCTTTTCAACGTTATCAAGGTCGGCGGTCAATCGCTTGCTATAATAGCCTCGACCATAACCGTCGCGCTTGTCACGGCATATTTTTGGGATATAAAATTATGAAAATCCCGACAAATCAATCCATTCTTGTGGGCGTCGGCTCGTCGATATGCGGCGGCTCCGCGATTGCGGCTACGGCTCCGATTATAAACGCCAAGGACGAGGATGTCGCAAGCGCGATATCAACGAATTTCTTGTTTAACGTAATCGCGGCGGTGATATTTCCAACGCGCGGAAGCCTTATCGGAATGACGGACACAGGCTTAGGTATGTGGGCGGGAACCGCCGTAAACGGATACATCGTCCGTTGTCGCCTCCGCGACAACCTGGTGCAGTATGCCCGGCCACGACCCGAATTTGGCTCTTGATTTCGCGACGATAGTCAAGCTCACAAGAACACTCGCGATTATACCGATAACCTTTGTTTTGGCTCTTTACAAAACAAAAACCGATAAGGACGCGGCGGTTAAGTTCAGCCTTAAAAACGCCCTGCCGTCTTTTATCATTTTCTTCATAGCCGCCTCGATTATAAACACGGCGGTAACCGCCGCGCTTGCGAGCAACGAGGCGGCATTAAACACAGCGAACGCGGCGTTCTCCTTTTTGTCCTCCGCGGGCAAGCTTATGATTGCAATGGCAATGGCGGCTATAGGACTTAACACCAATCTTGTAAGCCTCGTTAAAAACGGAAAAAAGCCAATATTTTTAGGACTTGTAATTTGGGTTCTGATAGCCGCGGTTTCGCTTGCCGTGCAAAAATTTACAGGGATTTGGTGATATTTTAAAATGAAAACGAAATTAAAGCGGTAATAGCGGAAGCCGTACAAATTACGGTCTTTTGGATGGCGTATTTTAACAATCTTTTACCGCGCGGCACATAAAAACCACTCCGCTGTAAGCGGAGTGGTTTTTTTAACCGTTTTCTTTTATATAGCTTTTTATCTCATCCATAAATTCCTTGCCGTATCGGCGGCGCTTCATTTCGCCCACTCCGTTTACGTTTATAAATTCGCCGTCCGTTGTCGGGAGTTTGCGGCACATATCCCTAAGCGTTTCATCGGGAAACACAACGTATGCCGGAACACCCTGCACTGCCGCGCGTTTTGACCTTACGCGCTTTAAGCGCTCGAAGAGCGCTGGGTCATACGGCAATTGCGCCGTGTCGGAGCGTGCTTTGCCATCCCTTGACTTGGCGGAACGCGCTTCCTCTTTTACGAATTTCGCCGTAATCGTACCGCCGTCAAGTATTTCCTTGGACTTTCTGGTCGGCACGACGGTTCTGTAGCTTTCCTCGTCAATAGTAAGATATTCGTTCATAACAAGAAAATCTATCATCTCGCGTATGCGTGAGGTCTTTGTATCCCGCATAATTCCGTAGGTTGAGATTGTGTCAAGTCCGAGCTTGCTTATCTTCTCACTGTCGCTGCCTCGGAGAATATCGGCAAGCATAGCCCTGCCGCAGCTTCTGCCGCGGTTGCGTATTCGATACACGCACGACACTATTTTCTGCGCGTCGGTTGTAATATCAACCTCTTCGAGATTTGAAAGGCAATTGCCGCAGTTGCCGCAATGCGGCGGCGGTGTTTCGCCGAAGTATTTTAAAATAAAAGCGCGCAGACAATCCGGCGTTGTGGAATAAAACGTCATCATTTTGAGCCGCTCCAAATCAAGCTCCCTTATTTTTTTGCGCGTTTCCTCGTCGATCTCGGGATTGTCCTCGGGATTGTCAATAAAATACCGCGCGGTTCTCACGTCGCTTCCGCTGTAAAGCAAAATGCAGTCGGAGCGTCCACCGTCGCGTCCGGCTCTGCCCGCCTCCTGATAATAGCTTTCGATATTCTTCGGCATATTAAAATGCACAACAAGATAAACATTGGATTTGTCGATACCCATACCGAACGCGTTTGTTGCGACCATAATGCGCCGTCTGTCGTAGATAAAATCGTCCTGATTTTTCGCGCGTTCCTCCGCCGTCAAGCCCGCGTGATAGCGCGTAGCGCCGTAACCCGCGGCGTTGAGCGTTTCGCATACGTCCTCCACGCCTCTTCTCGTCGAGCAATAAACAATAGCGGATTGGTTTTTGTGCGCGTTAAGTATATCATACAGCTCATAAAGCTTATTTTTCGGGCGCCGAACCTCGAAATAGAGATTTTCACGGTTAAATCCCGTAACGCAAATATACGGATTCTTCAGCCGCAGAATGCGCACAATATCACGGCGCACGTCACCCGTCGCCGTCGCGGTAAACGCGGCTATAACCGGACGCGACGGCAGGCTGTCAATAAAATCCGAGATTTTCAGATAGCCCGGGCGAAAATCGTGTCCCCACTGCGAAACGCAATGGGATTCGTCCACGGTAATCAACGATATTTTAACGCGCCGCGCCATATCGATAAATCTCTCAAGCTCCAAGCGCTCGGGCGCGACATAAACAATTTTATATACGCCGGCTTCTATATTGCTCATAACCTTATTTTGCTGCGAAAGCGTAAGCGAGCTGTTTAAATACGCTGCCTTTATGCCCATCTGCGCAAGCGCGGCAACCTGGTCGGACATAAGCGATATTAAAGGCGATATGACAAGCGTTATACCGTCAAGCATTAGCGCGGGAATCTGATAGCAAACCGATTTTCCCGCGCCGGTTGGCATAATGCCCAACACATCGCTGCCGCTTAAAATTTTGTCGATAATCTCAGCCTGCCCCGAACGGAACTCACTGTGTCCGAAATATTGTTTTAAAATTTGTTCTTTTTCCATTGGTTTTGTGTTTATAGTTTAAATTTGAGTTTAGATGCTTCGTAGGAGCGCCCCTTGCGGTCGCCCGAATATAATGTTTCGGGCATACTTCGTAGGGGACGGCGCCCTCGACGTCCCGTTCGACTTTGACAAGGGAAACTTGCGGGTCGTCGAGGGCGCCGACCCCTACAAGGTGAAAATGAATTTGCGGCGGGTTTTGCGCCGCATTATTATCTTAACTGCGCTCCGAGCTGTCCTTCCAACTTTTTAACAACCTTATCGAACACCTTCTGAACCTCTTCACCGGTAAGACTTCTATCAGCCGCTCTGTATACGGCGCTGTACGCCACGCTCTTTTTGCCCTCTTCAATCTGCTTACCCTCGTACACGTCAAACAGCGTCAGACTTTCAAGCGTCTTGCCGGACGCTTTTATTATAACCTCTTCAATGTCCGAAACAGGCACGCTCTTATCAACAAGCATAGCAATATCGCGCGTTACCGCCGGGAACTTCGGCAGCTCCTTGAATTTGATATTCGTATCTGTATTAAGGAATACATTTTCAAAATCCAGCTCGCCGATATATACCGGCGTTTCAATGCCGTATTTTCTGCTTACCGCCGGATGAATTTCACCGATTATACCGAGCGTTTTTCCGCCCGCGCTTACAGCGGCGCAGCGTCCCGGGTGGAAAGTCGGGTTGTCCGAAACCGCCGCGTATCTAACCTTGTTTACGTTGAGGTTTGCAAACAGGCTCTCGCAAATACCCTTTATGTCGTAGAAATCCGCATTGCCGCCGTACATACCGAGCGTTATCTTCATCGGCTCATTCGGCAGCTTGTCCGCGTCTGCGTTAGGTATAAACACCTTGCCTATCTCAAAGAGCTTCGCGGACGGATTTCTGTAATTGTAATTTCTCGCAAGAATATCAAGCATACTTGAAATTGTGGTTGTACGCATTACGGAAGTGTCCTCGCCGAGCGGATTTGAGATTTTAACAACATTTCTCAGCTCGCTGTCCTCGGGAATATTCAGCTTATCGAATATTGACGGACTTGTGAATGTGTATGTGTAAATCTCATACATTCCCTGCGCCGTGAGAAGCTCGTTCACACGGTCCTGCATCTGCTGACGCTCGGTTTTCTTTCCGCAGGTAGCCTCGCCCGAAAGCAGCGTTACGGGAATCTTGTCATAGCCGTAAAAACGCGCGACTTCCTCCGCTATATCCACCTCGCCCTCAAGATCGGGTCTGAATGACGGCGGCGTTACGGTCATATTTTCAAGGTCGGTTTTAATTTCAAGCGCGTCAAATATTTTCACCATATCATCTGTCGAAATATCGGTGCCCAAAAACGCGTTAATTTTATCGGGTCTGAACGCAAGCGTTTTCATATCCGTCACATTACCCATAATGTCAATCATACCGCCAACGTTTTCGCCGCAGCCGAGCATTTCCACAAGCTGACACGCGCGTTCAACCGCGGGAACGGTGTTGTTGTAGTCAAGTCCCTTTTCGTACCTTGAGGACGATTCGGTTCTCAGTCCCACTCTCTGCGCGGTAAGTCTGACGGACGCGCCGTCAAAGGTAGCCGACTCAAATATAACCGTGGTCGTGTCGTCCTTGACCTCGCTGTTAAAGCCGCCCATTACGCCCGCTATCGCAACGGCTCTGCCGCCGTCCGCTATAACAAGGTCGTTATCCGTAAGCGTTCTGTCCTGCTCGTCAAGCGTCTTTATAACCTCGCCGTCACCGGCGCGGCGCACGATGATTTTGTTGCCCTGTAAATCACGCAAATCAAACGCGTGCATCGGCTGACCGTATTCAAGCAAAACATAGTTTGTAATATCGACAATATTGTTTATCGGTCTTACACCGCTCTCGCGTAGTCTTTGCTGCATCCAGGAGGGCGACGGAGCGATTTTTACATTTTTAACCATTCTTGCGCAGTAACGCTTGCACTTATCCTTATCCTGCACGTCAACACTTAAAGTGTCGGCGATATTTTCGCTGTTTTCCGCAAACTTCACCTCGGGAATCGTGAATTTCTTGTTAAAGGTCGCGGCGGTTTCGCGCGCAAGCCCGATTATGCTGAAGCAGTCGGGGCGGTTTGAGGTTATCTCAAACTCGACAACCGTTTCGTTCATTCCGAAAATATCCCTTATATCCTTGCCTATCTCGGTATCATCGGGAAGAATTAAAATTCCGTATTCCGGCGTGTATCCCAGCATATCCTCTGTTATGCCAAGCTCATCGTGGGAACAGAGCATACCGCAGGATTCAACTCCGCGCATTTTTGTTTTCTTAATTTTGCCACCCGGAAGTACCGCTCCGATAAGTGCGGTCGGAACGATAATGCCCGCCTTGACGTTCGGCGCGCCGCATACAATTTGCAGCGCCTCGCCCGTGCCGGCGTCAACCGTGCATACGTGCAAATGGTCGCTGTCCGGGTGATCCTCACAGGTAAGCACCTTTCCGGCTACCACGTTCTGCACGGAATCTCCCACGCTTTCATAACCCTCAACCTTTGACCCCGTCATTGTGAGTCTGTCCGAATATTCTTTCGGCGTAACGTCTATGTCCATATAGTCGTTAAGCCAGCTCATAGGTAAATTC
>JAJPXA010000197.1 GCA_021205715.1 Bacillota bacterium | reverse complement strand
CTTTAAAAGTGTCTGCTGCTGTATCATTTATAATTCCTCCTTCTTGGCAAAGCTAATTACTTAACTTTCTCTACAATTTCAACAAGTCGCCATCTCTTATCCTTTGAGAGCGGTCTTGTTTCCATTACCTTTACCTGGTCGCCGATTGAACACTCATTGTTCTCATCGTGCGCCTTAAGCTTATAGGTACGCTTTACAATCTTACCGTAAAGCGGATGTTTTTTGCTGTATTCGATAGCGACAACAATCGTCTTATCCATCTTATTGCTGACTACTTTACCGATTTTAACCTTACGGCTGTTTCTTTCTTCCACTGATAAGTGCCTCCTTTACTAATTCTTTGTGTTCTCGCAAGCTTACATCGCAGAACTCTCAAGTTCTCTTTCGCGGATGATGGTCAAAATACGAGCGATTGTTTTCTTAACTTCGGTTATTCTGTGCGGATTATCCAACTGATTTATAGCGTTTTGAAATCTGAGGTTGAATAATTCGTGCTTGTTTTCGGCAAGCGCCTCTTCAAGCTCCGCCGTTGACTTTTCTCTAAGCTCATTTATTTTCATCATTACTCACCGTCCTTCTCACGAGTTACAAACTTACACTTAATCGGAAGTTTGTGCATAGCAAGACGCATAGCCTCTCTTGCCAGTTCTTCTGATACGCCGCCTATTTCAAACAAAACTCTGCCCGGCTTTACAACCGCTACCCAGTACTCGGGAGCGCCTTTTCCGGAACCCATTCTTACGCCCGCGGGTTTCGCCGTTACCGGCTTATCCGGGAATATCTTTATCCAAACCTGACCGCCGCGCTTTATATATCTCGTCATAGCGATACGCGCAGCCTCAATCTGTCTTGATGTTATCCAAGCGGGCTCCAACGCCTGCAAGCCGAAATCGCCGTTTGATACAACGTTGCCGCGTGTTGCCTTACCGCGCATTCTGCCGCGCATTACTCTTCTGTACTTTACTCTTTTTGGTAATAACATTATTCGTTGCCTCCCTTCGGCTTTCTGTTGCCGCCGTTAGAACGTCTGTTATCGTTTCCGCCGCGTCTGTCGCCGCGCGGACGTCTGTCGCGTCTGTCGCGTCTGTTTTCCGACGGAGCGTTCTGAGCTTCGGCTTCTTTCTTTCTGCCTTCCGCAACATTCAATATTTCGCCCTTATATATCCATACCTTAACGCCCAAAATACCGTAGGTCGTCTTTGCCTCGGCAAAGCCGTAATCGATGTCCGCTCTTAAGGTCTGAAGCGGAATTGTACCCTCGTGGTAGCTTTCCGATCTCGCTATCTCGGCGCCGCCCAAGCGACCCGAAACCGTAGCCTTAATACCCTTAACGCCGCGGTGCATAGCGTTGCCCATTACCTGCTTCATCGCGCGTCTGAAAGAAATTCTTCTCTCAAGCTGCGCCGCGATGTTCTCAGCCGCAAGCTGCGCCGTTGTATCGGGCGACTTAACTTCCATAATGTTCAGGTTTACTGTCTTTCCGACAAGCTTTTCAACCTGAGCCTTGAGCTTTTCAATTTCGCTTCCGCCTCTGCCGATTATAAGTCCCGGCTTAGCGGCGTAAATCGTGATATATACTCTGTTCTGCTTTCTCTCGATACCGATTTTCGCAACACCGGCGTCGTAGCAAGCCTTCTTTACAAACTTTCTTATATTGTAATCCTCAACCAACTGGTCGCCGAAATCTCTTTTTCCCGCGAACCACTTTGAGTCCCAATCTTTAATTACACCGACTCTGAGTCCGTGCGGATTTACTTTCTGTCCCATGATTAACCTCCTTCTTTATCAGTCTTCCAATTCCTTTAATACTAAAGTAATATGGCTGGTTCTCTTTAAAATCTTAAACGCTCTGCCTTGTGCATGAGGTTGAATTCTCTTTAAAGTAGGACCCTGCGATGCGAAACACTCCGCAACGTATAATTTGTCAGTATCCATTCCATGGTTATGCTCTGCGTTTGCCGTTGCCGAATCCAAAAGCTTTATAAGTATATCGCTCGCGGACTTAGGTGTGTTGTTTAAAATTCCCTTGGCAACGTTCACCGGCTTATTTCTGATTAAATCAAGAACGATTTTAACCTTTCTCGGTGAAATACGGGCATATCTTAAAACTGCTCGTGCTTCCATGTCGTTTATTCCTCCTCTTAAATATAGGTTGTATATTCGATTCTTTTTATTATATCAATTTATTATCTTGTTGTCTTCGCGCCCGCGTGACCCTTGAAGGTTCTTGTCGGAGCGAATTCGCCAAGCTTGTGACCTACCATATCCTCGCTTACATATACGGGAACGTGCTTTCTTCCGTCATGAACAGCGATTGTGTGACCTACCATTTCAGGGAATATCGTGGAAGCTCTTGACCAGGTTTTAACAACCTTTTTTTCATTTTTTTCATTCATAGCTTCAATTCTCTTCATAAGTCTTTCTTCTACAAAAGGCCCCTTCTTAATTGATCTGCTCATTAAGTTTCCTCCTTTCAGGAAATAAATAATCCGAATTTCATCATTATTTGTCGTTACGGCGTCTAACGATGAACTTGTCTGTTTTGTTGTGATGCTTTCTGGTCTTAAGACCCAAAGCGGGCTTGCCCCACGGAGTAACCGGTGCGGGACGACCGATAGGCGATTTGCCCTCGCCGCCGCCGTGCGGGTGGTCATTCGGGTTCATTACAACGCCTCGAACGGTAGGTCTCCAGCCCATATGACGCTTTCTGCCGGCTTTACCGATAGAAATGTTCTCGTGCTGCTGATTGCCGACCGTTCCGATTGTAGCCTTACAATCAAGACGGATCATTCTTACTTCGCCGCTCGGAAGTCTTACCTGAGCATATCCGTTTTCCTTCGCCATAAGCTGAGCGCTGTTGCCGGCGGAGCGTACAAGCTGTCCGCCCTTGCCCGGATATATTTCAATGTTGTGAATGAGCGTGCCGACCGGAATATCGCTTATGAACAAAGCGTTTCCGGGCTTAATGTCCGCGCCCTTGCCGGAAACTACGACGTCGCCGTCGGTAAGTCCCTGGGGAGCGATGATATACGCTTTTTCGCCGTCCTCATACTGAATGAGAGCGATGTTTGCGCTGCGGTTCGGATCGTACTCAACGCCGATTACGGTCGCGTTCATACCGTCCTTGTTTCTCTTGAAATCTATTATTCTGTACTTTCTTCTGTTTCCGCCGCCTCTGTGACGAACAGTAATTCTGCCGTACGAGTTTCTGCCGGCATTCTTCTTCTTTGAAGCAAGAAGCGAACGCTCCGGTGATTTCTTTGTGACTTCCTCAAAATCGGAAACCGTCATAAATCTTCTGGCAGGCGAAGTAGGATTATACTTTTTTATAGCCATTATCCTTTACTCTCCTTATCTTAAATTACATATCGAAAAATTCTATTGTCTTGCTGCCCTGCGCAAGAGTTACGATAGCCTTCTTATACGATGCGCGTCTGCCCTCGTATCTGCCCATTCTCTTAACCTTGCCTGTCATTCGGATTGTGTTCACGCTCTTTACGTCAACGCCGAAAACCTCTTCGACAGCCTGCTTAATCTCAACCTTGTTCGCGGTTACGGGAACCTTGAAGGTATACTTCTTAATTTCATTGCCCTGTCTGTCATAAACCGGCGTCATTGACTTCTCGGTCATAACGGGCTTTCTGATTAAATCGTAAGCGTTCATTATGCGAGCACCTCCTCAATCTTTTCAACCGCGTCCTTTGAGATAACAAACGCGTCGTGATTTAAGATGTCATATACGTTTAACTGACCTACGTGTGTCGGTGTAACGCCCTTGATGTTTCTTGCCGACTTATAGATGTTCTCGTTTGACTCGGCTGTAACTATCAAGGCTTTGTCTGTAAGCTCAAGCCCCTTCAAGAGAGATACAATCTTCGATGTCTTGATTTCCTCAAGCGACATATCCTGAACAACATATACCTTATACTCGGCATACTTTGATGAAAGAGCCGACTTCATAGCAAGTCTTTTTACCTTTTTATTCAAGCTGTAGCGGTAGCTTCTCGGCTTGGGACCTAACGCCACGCCGCCGCCAGTCCACTGCGGAGCTCTGATACTGCCCTGTCTTGCACGGCCCGTACCCTTTTGTCTCCAAGGCTTAGCGCCGCCGCCCGCGACTTCCGTGCGGGTCTTTGTGCTTTGTGTGCCTTGTCTTTTGTTCGCAAGCTGATTTACAACAACCGCGTGCAGAACCGTTTTGTTTACTTCCGCCGCAAAAATCGCGTCCGATACTTCCATAGAACCGGTCTTTGCGCCTTCCATATTATATAAAGCAACTGTAGCCATTTAATGTTTCCTCCTTTCCAAATACCTCGATTATGCCTTTACCGCATTTCTGATTGTAACAAGTCCGCCCTTATTGCCGGGGATTGCTCCCTTTACCAATATGAGGTTATCGTCCGAAACAACCTTAACCACTTCGAGGTTCTGAACCGTCACCTTGTCAACACCCATATGACCCGGCAAAACCTTGCCTTTGAATACTCGTCCCGGATTCGAACACATACCCATTGAACCGGATACGCGCTTTGACTTTGAACCGTGAGTCATCGGGCCTCTGTGCAAACCGTGCTTCATCGGGCCGGCAAAGCCTTTACCCTTTGAAATTCCGCTGACGTCGATTTTCTCTCCCGCCTCAAACGTGTCGGCTTTGATTTCATCGCCAACGTTTAACGCCGAGCAATCCTCAAGTCTGAATTCTCTCAAATACTTCTTGTTTGCAACGTCCGCTTTCTTAAAGTGACCGAGCTGAGGCTTGTTTAAATGCTTTTCCTTTACATCGCCGAAGCCTACCTGTACCGCGTCATATCCGTCCGTTTCAACCGTTTTCTTCTGCGTTACCACACAAGGGCCCGCCTGAACCACGGTAACCGGAATTACAACGCCGTTTTCGTCAAAAATCTGTGTCATACCGATTTTTGTACCTAAAATTGCTTTTTTCATTTTGTTTCCTCCTTATTCAGTTATTGGTTCCCGTTAAAAAGCAAAAATTTGGGAACTTGACCCGCATCATAGACCCGCACGGCTTATTTATCGCGTGAGCCTACTGCGTTTTATGTGATAAACCCACATACGCGGCGGCGAATTCTTATTTCTGAATTACGTCGATTTCCACGCCTGCCGGCAAATCAATCTTTACAAGAGATTCCATAGTCTTGGGACCCGGAACCACAATGTCGATAAGCCTTTTGTGCGTTCTTCTTTCGAACTGTTCGCGAGAGTCCTTATACTTATGAACCGCTCTCAATATAGTGATTATTTCCTTGTCTGTCGGAAGAGGAATGGGACCCGATACCTTTGCGCCCGTTCTCTTTGCGATTTCTACAATCTTCTCAGCCGACTGGTCAAGAATTACGTGGTCATAAGCCTTAAGCTTAATTCTGATTTTTGCTGCCATACCGAAATTCCTCCTAATAAAAGTTTTTGTATATCCGCCTTGTAACAGCAGCGCAAAGCGGATTGTGTAAAATGTTGTACTTTTGCACGACAGCGCCCGTTGAAAATTGTACACTCTGCCGGGTGTTTCCTAACACCCTTAAATAAAAACCCCTTGCCGCATCACCGAGGATGAGCCGGGGCATAAAAGTCAATTTTCGCCGCATTTATGCCGAAGCGCGGTATTTCAGCTCGTAAACGAACCGATTATACCACATAGCCGTAAGCATATAGTAGCGTGACTGCCGCCCGGTTTCTTGAATCGGACATTCTCCGCGGAAAAACCGGCGTTTTCTCGCCGCAACCTCCCGTTTCATCGTTTGTCTAAGTGTCACAACATTGCCTATTAT